>CAYPDL010000102.1:0-14796 GCA_964409475.1 uncultured Desulfobacteraceae bacterium
ATTTCACGGATACACTGCCGTCTCCATGCAATGAGCCAAGGTCTTGCGTCCTTTGAAAAAGAAACCCCCACCGGCCCGGTCATGTTGCGGCGCCTTCTATCAAAAGCCTAAAGAGTTACGAATTTTCGTATAATGAATGTTTACAGGATAAGTCAAGTGGTTTGCTGGTTTGAGATGTTACAATCTACCTCATAGATTTTTTGGATAAGACGGCCCAATCTTTACGGTAATCTTTTCAGGAACCGTCCGGTTCCAGAATAGAGGGTATCAGGCTGTCCTGATCCTGCTTTTTCCCCTTTCCCCGGCAACCATTGCTGTGGTATCCATAGCCCCTGATCCCGCCTATCGGGATGCTCATTTGTCGGGGGTTTGGGAAATGACGCCTGCCCGTATTGTCGTCCCCGTCGGACGCCAGCACGTAGCTCATTTCTGTGATTTGGCATGGCGTACCCTCTTGGGCGAAAGGAGGCGAGGCAGGCGGGTGGCGGCGATCCATACCAGGGCATCGAAGCTATGCGAAGATCTGACCGGTGTACAGACAGAGATCCGGCTGCGAAAAAGGAGGAACATCAGATGGAGGCATGGACGAATCTGGATGAAAGGCTGAGGCGACTGGTCAATCCAAACACTTTTCCGGTAGCGGTAACATTCCTGGAAAGGGAAGAAGAAATCCCTCAGAAGGCAAGAAGACCGCTTCGGGATCTGGGCGTCAAGATGGCCCCCTGCCAGGGGTCTGCCATGGCCCGGCGGTACGGGTGGACCGTGGCCTTTATGCGGGAGGATGTGGGGTGCGCCATTGCAGCCCACACATACGGCTGGGAGCGGGTGCCCGATGAAAAAGGGCCTGTCCATTTTCTCACGGTGATGAATTATGCATCCGATGAAGCGGCGGCGGCTGAGGTCTTGGCAGGCTTCCTGACCCTGGACATGGGCCATGACCCGATTGTGCTCTATTCTCCCCTGGAGCGGGCAAAGTTGGATCCCGACGTGGTCCTCATCTATGCAAATCCGGCCCAGATGATGCGGCTGATTCATGGGATCACCTATTATGCCGGCAAACCCATAGAGAGTAGTTTCTCCGGGAGGGCCGCCTCGTGTACGGAAGGGGTGCTCGGGGCCTATCTGCATCAGGCGCCCAAGGTGGTTGTTCCCGGCAACGGCGACAGGGTCTGGGCAGCCTGCCAGGATCATGAGATGATCATGGCTGTACCCGGGGCTCAGTTGGCCGGGCTTGTGGAGGGTCTTGAGAAAACGCACCAGACAGGGATCCGGTACCCGATCCCCTCCTACCTTAGGTATCAGCCTGAGGTCGGCTTTACCATCCCCCTGTCCGATATCTTCAAACCGGAAGAGGCGGACAAGTTATCCAGGCGTAGGGGTTCCTGATTCGTGTGAAACTGGATGCCGGTTACTGGATGTTGGGTGTTCGACCTTCATCTTGGCACAGAGGGAGAGGGTTCACCTGGATGTTGCAAAACCATCCGGCTGCTGGTATGAGTGGACGACTATTCATGGCTGCCGGGCTGTCTGGTCTCGACAGCGAATCCTGAATTACATCAACAAGGCTTATATAATGAATATATTGATCGTCGCCTCAGAGGCGGCTCCGTTGGCTTCGGCCGGGGGGTTGGGCGATGTGGTCGGGAGCCTTCCCGCGGCCCTGACAGAACTGGGGTGCTCGGTCTCGGTGGCAATGCCTGCCTATCGAACCGCCCTGGATCGAATCAAGACCTGGGATGTAGCGGTCGAGGATCTTTCAGTGACTATGGGCATGGGAAGCGTGGCAGGGGACATTCTCCTGAGCGAGCTGGCGCCCGGCGTACCCCTCTATCTGGTCCGGTGCGATCCATTCTTTGACCGGGAGGGAATTTACGGGACCCCGGCCGGGGGGTATTGGGACAACCCGGAACGGTATATTTTTTTTTCCCGCATCATCCCCTCTCTTTGTACGTCGCTTTCGCTCCATCCGGACGTGATCCTGGCAAACGACTGGCAGACCGGCCTTGTCATGGCCCTCCTCAACGAAGGGGCCGTGACGGGTGCGGCCGGGGTGTTTGCCATTCACAACATGGGCTATCTGGGGCTGGTCCCCCCTGAACGAACGAGAAATATCGGCCTCCCTTACCCTTACTACCGGATGGAAGGGCTGGAGTTCTATGGTCAGATGAGTCTTCTCAAGGCGGGTATTGTCTACGCAAAAAGCGTGGTCACGGTCAGCCCCACCTATGCACACGAAATCCAGACCCCGGAAGTGGGCTTCGGGCTGGACGGGCTGATGCGCTCCGTCAGCGGGCGGCTGCACGGCATCCTCAACGGCGTGGACTACCGGGTCTGGGACCCGTCAATTGACCGTCATCTGGTCCGCACCTATTCCCCGACGGACCTCTCCGGAAAGGCCGCGTGCAAAGCAGATCTTTTGAAAGAGATGGGCCTCCCCGCGGAACTGGGAGCGAGGCCCCTTGCAGGGATGGTCAGTCGTCTGGTGGAACAGAAGGGCTCCGGCCTCCTGACGGATGCCTGCCACGCACTGTTTTCCCTGGGCATGGGACTGGTGGTTTTGGGATCGGGCGATGCAGCATATGAAAAGGCGCTCGTCGATCTTGAGACGCGCTACCCGGATCGTTTTGGTTTGAAACTGGGTTTTGACCCCGGACTGGCCCACAAGATCGTGGCAGGAAGCGACATCTTTCTGATCCCGTCCCTTTACGAGCCGTGCGGTCTCACGCAGATGCACAGCCTCAAATACGGGACCATCCCGGTTGCCCGGGCCACCGGGGGGCTCAGGGACACCATTGTGGATCCGGATGAGGGAAGAGGAGAGGGCACTGGATTCAAATTCGACCGGTTCCACGCAGCCGATCTGGTGGCCGCGGCTGCCCGGGCGATAAGGGCGTGGGAACACCCCCATCTCTGGAAAGTCATGCAACAGAATGCAATGGCGCAGGATTTCTCCTGGCGTCGTTCGGCAGAGGCCTATCTGAGGCTTTTTGAGCAGACAGTGTCCGGAGATGGATGATGGAGAACGGGTAGGTTGACGTCTGGTGTTTTTTGCCGCCATGATATATGATAGACGCATCACCAGGTGCGAAAATTACGCATGGCAAAGAGAAAATTCAGAAACGAGGAAATGAATGGCCGCTCACCAGAAATATCTCTGCATACACGGGCATTTTTATCAGCCGCCCCGTGAAAACCCATGGCTCAACCGGATTGAGTTCCAGCCATCCGCTCTCCCGTATCACGATTGGAATGAGCGGGTGACGCGGGAATGTTACGGACCCAACGCCCGGGCCCGTCTGCTTGGGAAGGAGGGACGGATACGGGCGCTCCTCAACAATTACGAGTACATGAGCTTCAACTTCGGCCCGACCCTTCTTAGCTGGCTGGAAAAGGCCCATCCCTGGATTTACGCCCAGATTATCGCCGCCGACCCTATCAGTATGGATCGTTGCCATGGGCACGGAAATGCACTGGCCCAGGTCTACAACCATATCATCATGCCCCTGGCATCCCGCCGGGACAAGCTCACCCAGATCCGGTGGGGACTGGCTGATTTCAGGCATCGGTTCGGCAGGCCGGCAGAAGGGATGTGGCTGGCTGAAACAGCGGTGGATTCCGAGACCCTGAGATTGATGGCCGAAGAAGGGGTAAAATTCAC
Source organism: uncultured Desulfobacteraceae bacterium (assembly GCA_964409475.1). Classification (GTDB taxonomy): domain Bacteria; phylum Desulfobacterota; class DSM-4660; order Desulfatiglandales; family Desulfatiglandaceae; genus AUK324. Next base: position 3,659 of record CAYPDL010000102.1, read on the forward strand.
CATCCTGTCGCCGGATCAGGCGGCAATGGTGCGTCCCATTCGGAGATCCGGCAGACCGGAACCGTGGAAAGATGTCTGCGGGGGCCGGGTCGATATCACCAGACCCTACCGGGTTCAGCTTGACGGATCGGGCAGTAATGCCATAATGGTCTTTTTTTATCACGGGGCACTCTCACGGGCAGTGGCATACGAACAGCTCCTCGTCTCCGGCGACAAACTCGTGACCCACATCGAAAGTGCCTTTAATGGAGACGGGGATAGACCGGAACTGATCAGCCTGGCAACGGACGGTGAGTCCTACGGGCACCACTTCAAATTTGGAGACATGGCATTGTCGTGGCTGTTCGATGATCTGAAAAAGGGGGACCGGATCACCCTGACCAACTACGGGGCATACCTGGAGCGCTTTCCCCCACAGGATGAGGTCCGGATTATCGAGAACAGTTCCTGGAGCTGCGCCCACGGCGTCGGGAGGTGGTGCTCGGACTGCGGATGCAATGTCAGCCATACGCCGGGATGGAATCAGTCTTGGCGGGCGCCCCTCCGCCAGGGTCTGGACTGGCTGGCCCGGGAATTTGCCGCCATCTTTGAGGAGAGGGGAAGGCTTCTCTTCAAGGATCCCTGGAAGGCCCGCGATGACTATATCGCCCTCCTGTTGCATCCATCCGCCGAAGACCGGAATCGCTTCATCGACCATCATTCGAGGAGATCTCTTGAGCAAGCGGAACAAATCGAGGCACTTCAGCTTCTCGAGTCCCAGAGGATGTCCTTGTTCATGTTCACCAGTTGCGGGTGGTTTTTTGACGAGATCTCCGGCCTGGAGGCAACCCAGGTCCTCAGATATGCGGCGAGGGGGATCGATCTAGTGAGGCCCTGGGCGCGAATGGACCTGGAGTCCCGCCTGGGCGAGATCCTGGCCCAGGCCCACAGCAACGACCCGGCCTATGGAAACGGGGCCGTGGTCTACAGGGAAAAGGTGGCCCCGTCCCGCATCGGGCCCTCGCTGGCTGCGGCCAACTACGCCCTTGCTGTTCTGGGCTGGACTGCGGTGACAGCGATCCGAACCGGGAAAGACGCTCCCTTCGAGGGGAGGGTACTTGCTCAGAAGGAGAACTCTTTCAATACCGGGGGCATGGACGGCATCATCGGAGAGGCAACCGTTATTGAGCCGGGGACCGGCTTTGAGTCAACCCGGATTTACCTTGCGTATCATGATCCTGAAAGCGGTTTTGGCTGCATGGTGGGGAAGTCGCTTCAAATGGGTGATCTGGACCAGATGGCAAAGGAAATATACGAGGGATCTTCAGGAAAAGGGGGAGAAGGGATACGGACGCTTTTTCACCAGTATGTCAGCCATGTCCGGTCATACACGGTCCAGGACCTCATCCCGGACATGCGCAATGCCCTGGTAAGCGGGATGTTTCAGTGGCTGGATCAGCAGATCGGAAAGACCATCGGCGGCCGGCGGAGTGAATCTGAGGTGTTCCTGTCACTCCTTCAGGAGACCGGAGGCCCGCTGCCCGAGGCCCCGAACCACATCGTCAGCATTCTGATTGCCGACGAATTGGGCAAGATCGCTGATGCGGCACGGGTACAGAAGACCGTCAATTGGACATGGCTCGACATCTTGGCGAAAGAGGCCGCATTGCAGCAGATCAAACTGGACGATCGTTTCATGAAACAGACGACCCAGTCGATCCTCGGCTCCCTGATGGTCACTATGTCTTCCACCCCGAAACGAAAACGGCTCACCGACATCATCGGCTTTCTGGATATGTGCCAGGAGATCGGCGTGGAGCCGGACCTCTGGGAATGCCGAAACGCCTATTATGACCGGCATCAGGATCCGGCCTTTCGCAAGGCACTTGATGCGCAATCTACCCTGGTCTTCGATAAACTGGGAGAGCGGCTGGGATTCATATCTTCATGGGAATGACAGATCTGCGGAACATCGAAATGAAGAAGAGCACCAGCACTGCCAACATACCACCTGTCAAAACCCTTCTCATAACGTTTTCTCCTCTCAATTTATGATGCCTGTAAGTTATCTATTGCTGCTAATTGTTCCGCTTGCCGCGGCCTTTTCCCTTGGGTCCGGTGCCGTCGCAATTTCCGGAACCTGCACCCGGGCCTGCACCATAGCCTGTCCCGTCCTGTGGCCTTGGCGCGGATCCAGACCCATCCTTGAGCCCATATCCCTGCCCGCTGCCCGAATTGCCGCCTCCTCCCCATCCCGTGCTGTCACTGCCTGTCCCGCTCCCCTGACCGCCTCGGCCTCCCCCGCGACCGGCCAGGACGACCGGGGCCGTGTCACTGGACTGTGTCAGGATGCATGTTCCTTTATTATGAGCCGGGTCCATGGGGATGCCGGCCCAACCTGCACCCGCATCCGTCATCATCAGTGCTGCCAGTCCCAAACCTGCGAAAACGACCAGATTACTACCTTTACCCATGATGCTTCCTTCCCTTTCTGCCGCCCTCAGACGGCCTTTTTGATTCGATGAAAGTCGGGTGAACAGGTCGCCCGGACTCCCCCTTGCCAATGGCGCAGCCGTCACCGGCCGCGTTTGGCTGATCTAACAGCAAGGGATGTGCCAAAAAATATTTTATTGAAATTACAAAATGTTAGGTGATAAGGCACGATTGGAAGATCGACAAGAATCGCCAGGTCTCGACAATTTTGTCGAGCCCATTGGATGAATGAATGGCCGCGGTCTGTTCCGCCGTTCCAGTCTTACATCCGTCGCGCGGATAGTCAGTCAACGGCAATGATTTGTTGGTATGTTTTCAAGTTTCAAACGAAAGTTTCAATCACCATCTTTCGTTTTCAGGGGCCGGAGAAGCGCGTGCTGGAAGGCTATGCCTGACAACCTACTTAGTGTCTGACCGAAAACCCGGATTTTCGGTCAAGAAATTCGAAATCCGAAGCACGAAATCCGAAACAATGATCAAAATCGGAATGTCAAAATAACCAAAACATAATGTTCCCGAGCAATTAAGTTTCCTTGTTTTGAATTTTGATATTCGAATTTGTTTCGAATTTCGATATTCGATATTCGGATTTTGCCTGAAGGGGGTTTCCGTTCAAGCACTACTTATAGATGCCAGTTGCGGCAGCGCCCATTTTCCCAGAAAGCGTTTCCTGAACCAAATACAAATGATACCACTCCGCGCCGGCTGTCAATAGCCACGCCACCAACCAAAAGGAAACAAAAACCTTTCCAGGCCTTTTTTTGACAATCACATATGCAAGCAAACCCAGCATATTCAATTCTGCCAAAATGCGAAGGAAACCCGGGCTGTCGCGCCATTGGGCGATTCCTATGCATGTAGCCAACAACAAGTAACAGATCCAGGAGATCAGCAGGAGCAGGGGAGCGCGGAGAATCGTGCGGGAAAGAAAAATCTGGTATGCCACGACCGCCGATGTCATCATGAGATAGAAGCCGGTTGCCGGATTCAATTTTGTGATGTTCTCGCATATTGCACGAAAAAATCCCACAAACGGTGGCCCTAGGTTGGAGCTTGTTGCGTTGTCAAATAGCAGGGACGACCAATTGTAGTATAGCCAAAGTTGCCAAAGAAGAAAGGCCAGTGTCGGGTACAACCAAAACGAAACATGTGGGGAAAAATAGTCTTTGGTGCCGTTTCGGAGATGTTTCCTGGTCAGCCAGGTAAAAAAACCCGCTGCAACAACCAATGTAGCTGTTTCTCGGGAAAATACTGCAAGAGACAACAGTATGGAAGCCGAGAGGTTTTTCCTGTGAACCAGCATTAGGAGGCTTAAGAAAATCATGAAAAGGGTCAGCGGTTCTGTCAGAAAACGTCCAACAGAAATAGCGAATCCCGGGTAAAGAGCAAAAAGAAGTCCATACCAAGCAGATATCCCGAGGCCGCTCAATAAAAGACTGCTGGTAAAGGCGCATCCTGCAACTGCGGCCAGATTGATGGCCATCATAACAGGAGGAGTAATTGCCGGATCCCCTCGGGCAATCAGCCATGTGAAGAAAGGGAGCAAGATTCGTTGCTGACGCATTAAAGGCGCATCCAAGTTGACCCCAAAGGCTTCCCTTTTGTCGGTAAATGGGTCAAGGGCCAGCCTGAAATAGAACTGGCCGTCGTAGCCAGGTTTGGGGTGGACATGCTTCCTCCATGGACTATCGCCAGATCCGGCATGGGTAAGTTCCTGCGAAAAACCGTAGAGCCCGTAAAGGTTATTGTTTGTCAAAGGCAGAAGTACGGCGATAAATGATACATAGATGACAATGGCAATGGCTGTGACACTTAACGAAAGGGCACTGTTTGAAATCCTGAATGGTTTTATGGACGGATCTGCATTTTGACGGATCTGCTTTTTCAGCATCGGAAATTTTCCATACTATTGGTGTGACAAATAAGTATAGTGGGTATGCACTTCGCTCAACCGACTACAAGATGTAGCTATCGGAGTTCATGCGCTATAAGGCTACTTTACTTAGTTCTGATAGAATGGGCCATAGCCAAGTCGCTTAAGTTTTTAGAGCCTGTAAATTTATCATTTGAAATTAGATGGTTACGGTCATGTAGAAACAAGAAGACCCGCCATCCACAAACGGCCATTGAAATACAAAGACAACCGCTTGAAAAAACAGCATTCGCCTCTTGCACAACATATAGTGCCTGGTTGAGTAAAGTGCATACCCACTTTTCCGTGGGGAAACTCGGTCTGGCGGAATTCTGTGCATCGCCGACGGCGTCCTTGACCGCCGACCGGTACCGGAGATGAATGGCTTCGATCTCCTGCTTACGGGACCTTGGCGCGGTTTCTCTCAGGGAACCCCTGGGCAAAAGAGTCCGGCAGATGCCGGGCCCGTAGCCGCTGCATGCCTTGAATCCATCGCTCATAATCGGCGGCCTTGTGTTGCAGATAGCCCTTTACCTGGGGATGGGGGAGGATCATGAATTGACCCTGGTCCAAGGCGGCGATGAGGTCTTCGGCTACCTGCTCGGCCTCGATCATGCCGTCAAGGGCCGCAATCCCGCCCCCATTCCGGGTCATGAGAGAGCGAACCGCCATGGGGCAGATCACCGATACCTGGATGCCCCGATCCCCGTAGTTGATGGCCAGATTCTCGGCCAGGCCTACGGCTGCATGCTTGGTCGCGGTGTACGGCGTTGAGTCGATCTGGTTGAGGAGGCCTGCCGCTGAGGCCGTTATGACAAATCCCCCCGACCCCCGCCGGAGCATTCCGGGCAGGACCGCCCGGGCCGCATACACATGGGACATGACATTCATCTCCCAGATGCGCTGCCAGTCGGCATTGGATACCTCTACCAGCCCCTGGATAATGATGCCGGCATTGGAGCAATACAGGTCTACGGGACCGCACTCAGCTTCGGTCTGCCGAACCAGTCGAATAACGTCTTCCTCTCTGGCAACATCGCATTGCACGGCCAAGCCACCGACTTCCAAAGCCAGGGCCTGGGCCCCCTGCACATCGATATCGGCCACCACCACGGCCCTGGCCCCTTCCCGGGCGAAGCGTCGGCACAGGGCCGCGCCGATGCCGTTGGAACCGCCTGTTACAATAATTACCTTGTCTTTAACCTGCATAAGATATCCCCCTGCCTTTCTGTCCTCCTCGCGGCGACAACAAAAAATGACCGTGTAATCCGCGTAATCCGTGCCAAAAAACGAAGTTTCATCCGAGGCCATCTCAAACCGTTTCTGGTTTTCCCGGCAGATCAGACCCCTGGTCTATGCTGTTGACAAGCCGCGCGCAGGCATCTTCGATCAGTGGAATAAACCGGGTGATCTCTTCCACAATGCATATATCCGCCTCGTTGAAGATGGGTGCACGCGGATCGGTATTGATGGCAACGACACATCCGGCGCCCCGCATACCCGTCACATGCTGTGAGGCCCCTGATATGCCGCAGGCGATGTACAGGGCCGGCGTCACGATGGCGCCGGTTACCCCTACCTGGCGGCTGTAGGCCAGCCAGCCGCGATCGCATATGATGCGGGTGCCGGCCACGGCCGCCTTGGGCAGACATCGGGCCAACCGGTGAGCCAATGCGATGTTCTCCTGATTCCCGATGCCGTTGCCTACAGCCACAAGGATGGGTGCAGTCGTGATGTCGCTGGTATCGGCCGCGGCCAGCCTTGTCCCCAGATAACGGGTCCGGCCGGATCGGCACGTCACGTTTTTATGGATGACGGGTCCGGGTGATGATCCGGGGGCAGGCGTAAACTTGAAGACGCCCGGCTGAAGAGAGATGACGGTGGTGGCCGTGTTGGGAGAGAAAAGGCCTTTGACCTTGCCGCCGTATACATCTTTTTGGAAACAGATCCGTCCCTGAAACTCCTTGAGACCGTCCACGCCGCAGATGCAGCCGGCCCCGATGCGGGCGGCCACGGCCGGGGCCCACTCCCACCCCTGAGAGGTATGAGCCGCACACACAATGGCCGGTTTAACGGTCGCAATCTCTTCGGCCAGAACAGCCCCATAGGACTCGTTGACATAATGGGAAAGTCCCGCGCACTCAACCGCGGTCACCTGGACGCCTCCCTGGCGTGCGATCTCTTGGGAAGCTGCTCCCACATCTTCGCCCAGTATCCAGACACCGACAGCGCCTGCGCGGATCGCTTGCAATCTCCGGCTGAAGCCAAGCACCTCATAGGTTTCCGGATGGACGCGACCGTTGGCACATACACCGATCACCATAATGTCTACGGAGTCTGTCATATGATTAAAGAAAGGCCTTTTCCCTCAGGATTGACACCAGTTGCTCGGCCTTTTCCAGGGCCGACCCCGTGAGCACCTGTGACGCACGCCTTTGCTCAGGCGCCACGAGACCCAGACAGTCGATCAAGGCCCCCGCAGGTACCAACGTCTCAGTGGGGATGGTTTCCAGTTTCTGCCGATTGGCGCGTAACAGTCTGGAAAGTGATGGATACCGAGGCCGGTTGATTCCCGGCTGGAGCGTCAGCAGGGCCGGCATCCGAATCTCCAGCATTTCCCGTGCGCCGGATTCAATTTCCCTTTCGATGGACAGCCCGGACGGGTCTGAGGCCGGTGTTATGGCAATGACCTGGGTTGCATAAGAAAGCTTCAAGTGAGCGGCCAGCATGGGTCCCACCTGTCCGTTCATGCCGTCCTCGGACATGCCGCCGCAGAGTATGAGCGCATATCCCCTGGGTCGCGCATACTCTGCGATCCAGGCGGCCACGGCCGCAGGCCCCGGATCCGCGTCTGTGGGGGTCTGGAGGTGAATACCGTCATCGACCCCCATCCCCATGGGGCGGTTGAGCACCTCCGCGGCCCGCTCAGGGCCTACGGTGATCACATCAATATGCACCCGAGCCATGGTTTCCTTGATTCGCACCGCCTCCTCCACGGCGAATTCATCGAACCGGTTCAGGCGGAACTCGCCGGAGATATCCAGCACCGCCATGCCATCGGACCCGTCCCTTATCACGATTCTTTCTATATCGGGAATCTGTTTGACGCAAACGAGAATCTTCATAACCCCATGCCATCCTTCGGGAGTGCCATGCCGGCACTATCCATATTCGCTATATTCGGCATTTACATGGCCCCGGCCAAGGCTGTCAATAAAAAAAGAACGAATGTTCGTTATTTTTATTGACTCCCACAAGGGACTCCTATAATTTATCCGTCACCGTTCACTTGGTCGAGTGGTCGAGTGGTGAAACTGGAAATTGGAAACTGGAAATTGGGCTGGAAACTGAACAATTATAATTCTGCTCTCAACTTCACACTCCATACTCCACACTCTAAACTTTAGTCACTTTAGTCACCTCTCTCGGTTGCGGCTATGCCGCCATAGGAGCACATGATGGATTTTTCCGTTTCAGAAAAGATGCAGATTATTTTATCGATGATCGACGAGTTCGTCATCAAGGAGTTGATACCTCTCGAGAAAGACTATCTGGCGGGCAATATGAAGGTGTTGATGCCTGCCCTGGAAGAAAAGCGGGCCATGGTCAGACAGATGGAACTCTGGGCCCCGCTCCATCCGGCCGAACTGGGAGGCATGGGGCTGCCCCTGACTGAAAGCGCCCTGGTATTTGAGGCACTGGGCCGCACCCCCTTGGGCCTGTATGCCTTCGGGTGCCAGGCCCCGGATGCCGGCAATATAGAGATCCTGCACAAATTCGGCACCCCCGAGCAGGTCAATGTGTTTCTGCGGCCCCTGGTGGAGGGCAAGATCCGCAGTTGCTTCTCCATGACCGAGGTGGACATGCCCGGCTCCAACCCGGTCATGATGGATACCACGGCGGTCAAGGACGGAGATGACTATGTGATCAACGGTCAGAAATGGTATACGTCGTCCGCGGACGGCGCCGGCTTTGCCATCGTCATGGCCGTTACAGATCCGGAGGCGCCCCCGCACCTCCAGGCCAGCATGATCATTGTGCCCACCGACACCCCCGGCTTCAACCTGGTGCGAAACATACCGGTGATGGGTCACGCGGGCGAAGGGTATTTCAGTCACGGCGAGATCCTCTATCAGAACTGCCGGGTGCCCCAAAAGAACCTTTTGGGCAGAGAGGGCCATGGGTTTGTCATTGCCCAGGATCGATTAGGCCCCGGCCGCATCCACCACTGCATGCGCTGGATCGGCATCTGTAACCGGGTTTTCGATCTGATGTGCGCCCGGGCGCGGGACCGCGTCATTGCGCCCAACCGGAAGCTGGCCGACAGGCAGCTCGTTCAGGCCATGATCGCCGAAAGCGCGGCCGAGATTCAGGCCGCCCGCCTGATGGTCCTCCATGCGGCCTGGAAAATCGAACAGGTCGGGACCAAAGAGGCCCGTAAGGATATCTCCATGATCAAATTCGTGGTGGCCAACACCATGCAGCGCGTGGTGGATCGGGCCCTGCAGGTCCATGGCGGCCTGGGCATGACCGATGACACCATCATCGCCCACTTCTACGCCCACGAACGCGCTGCACGCATCTATGACGGGGTGGACGAGGTGCACAAGATCTCGGTGGCCCGTCAGGTCATGAAGACCTATGAAAACAAAACAGTCAGATAGAGGACCGTCTCCGTCTGTTGTAAATGTAACGCACCAAAACCTAGCGATAATACCCCTGTGGAACAGATACCGATTGAGGATTACCACCGCTTCAAGGCAAAGGTCGGCGCCTTTAAAGAGGGCTGCTGCCTGGAGTTCTTTGCCGAGCATCCCGATGTGTTCCAAATTAAAAAAGAGAGAACCATATCCAAAAATCTGGAGCGGATCTTTGCCGCGGCCCTGAAAATCAGCAACAAGAAGGGGTTCCATGCCATGAGCATGCGCGATCTGAGCAAAGAGGCCCATCTGAGCATCGGCGCCCTGTACAACTATTTTTCCGGCAAGGAAGAATTGCTGGAGATGATGCAGCGCCACCGCCGCACCATCACGGCACGTATCCTTACCTCCAACATCGCCGCGGAAAAGGACCCCCTGGCAAAGCTGCGTGCGGGCATCCGGACCCATCTGTATCTGAGTGAGGCCATGCAGCCCTGGTTTTATTTTTCCTACATGGAGGCCAAGAATATCGGCAGCAAGGAACGCCGGGCCGCGGTTCAGGGTGAGCTGAACACGGAGCAGATGTTTGCCGACATCATTTCTATGGGCCGGGACCAGGGCGTCTTTGTCACGGACAATTGTCAACTGACGGCCAGTCTGATCAAGGCCATGGTGCAGGACTGGTACCTGAAGCGTGCCAAGTATTCCCGGCGCCAGGTCGACGTGGAGGCATATGCCCGTTTCATGCTTGCCTTTATCGAAAACAGTCTGGTCAACAGAGGCCCCGCAACTCAAACCCAGAGGTGAAATGGCCATGGATCCTATCGATCGTCCCACGGATGTCCGCAAGGGCGAAGATCTCAGCGCGGACAGGATTGAAGCATATTTGAAGGAGGTCATGCCGGACCTCAAGGGACCGGTTGAGGTGAGGCAGTATCCCAGCGGGGCCTCCAATCTGACCTACCTGCTGTCTTTCGACAATCGTCGGCTTGTCCTTCGCCGGCCGCCCTTCGGCACCAAGGCCGCCACGGCACACGATATGGGCCGCGAATACAAGGTCCTTTCGGCCCTCAGCCGACATTGGCCTTACGCCGCCCGCCCCCTGGTCTATTGCGAGGACGACGCCGTCATCGGCTCTCCTTTTTATGTCATGGAACATCTGCGGGGCATTATTCTGCGCAAAGAGATCCCCGACGGTCTTTTTACGTCCGCGGCCCAGGTGCGCCGGTTGTTCGAAAAATTTGTCAATATCCTGCATGAACTCCATTCCCTGAATTATGCCGCCATCGGTCTGGGCGATCTGGGCAAACCGGACGGTTATGTCCGGCGGCAGGTGCAGGGATGGAACCAGCGCTACCGGGCAGCCCGCACCCCCGATGTGCCTGACTGCGAGTCGGTTATGGCGTGGCTGGAGGAAAAGATTCCGAATGAAACAGAGCGGCCGGGCATCATCCACAACGATTTCAGACTCGACAATATTGTCCTCGACCCGTCCGATCCCTTCAAGATCATCGGGGTCCTGGACTGGGAGATGTGCACCATCGGCGATCCCCTCATGGATCTGGGATGCACCCTGGGCTATTGGGTCCAGAAGGACGACCCTGAGGAGCGCCATTTGATTCGCACCATGCCTACCCACATCGACGGGGCCCTGACCCGAAGGGAGTTCGTTGACCTCTACGGCCGGATCTCCGGCAGCCGGATGGACCGATTTGACTTCTACTACTGCTTCGGCCTTTTTCGGCTGGCCGTGATCATCCAGCAGATCTACTACCGCTTTTATCACGGCCAGACTCAGGACCAGCGGGCAAAGGGATACGCCAGGGGCGTCCCCGTGCTGGAACGGGCAGCCAAAGCGGTGATCGCCCGGTCGGACTTCCAGGGGCCATAACCGGATATCTTGGAATTTCTAAAATGTATTGAAAAAATATTTTCTGACGCCAGGCGGTTTAGACTCAGGCATGGAATACTGGAATGATGAGATATTGTAACTCTTTAGCCTCTTGATAGAAGGCGGGGCAGCATGACCGGCGTTTTCATATGCCTAAAGTGTTACCATCTCAAGTTTCGCACCCCTTCGCGTTCCAGACCGGGAGGTATCAGGTCCGTGGGGA
>CAYPDL010000103.1:0-1277 GCA_964409475.1 uncultured Desulfobacteraceae bacterium
CAGCTGCCGAATACGAGGACAGCTAACCATGTTGCTGGCCAATTGTTGAGATCGGGAACCGCACCCTACCCAAACCATGGTGAAGCTCAGGCAGCTGAGTCCCCGAAGGATTTTATCCATAAGCTTCGTATCTCATTGAAGGAACTTAGGGAAACCCAGAGATGGTTAAAACTCATTCGGCGTGTACCACTAATTAAAAAACCTGAAATATTAGATCGCATTTTAGGGGAAACAGAGGAATTGATTAAGATTTTCGTTGCGAGTATCAAGACGGCTCAACATAAAAGGAAATAGTCATTCAAAATTCGACGCTGGTTTTTCATTCAATGTTGGACGTTCGACGTTGGATGTTCGACGTTCATTGCTAAAAACAACTTAGGTGCAAGAAATTCCGATGGAACCGCTGTTAGTCGTCAACAATATCGAAGTGATCTACCACAATGTGGTCCTTGTACTGAAAGGGATGTCCCTCCAGGTCAACAAGGGTCAAATCGTTACGGTCCTGGGAAATAACGGGGCAGGAAAGACGACCACCCTCAAGGCCATTTCAGGGCTCCTGAAATCCGAGGACGGCGAGGTGACAGACGGGTCCATCCATTTCCAGGGGCAGCGGATCGACAGGAACTATCCGGAAAAGATCGTCCGCATGGGGATATTTCAGGTTATGGAGGGCCGCAGGGTCTTTGAGGACCTGACCGTTGACGAAAATCTTATGGCAGGCGGTCATACCAACAAGGGGAGGGGCCTGATGCGAACGCACATACGCCTGGTCTATGATTATTTCCCGAGGCTCAAGGCCCGGAAAAATGTCCTGGCCGGCTACATCAGTGGCGGAGAGCAGCAGATGCTGGTTATCGGCAGGGGCCTTATGTCCACCCCCGTCCTGATGCTCCTCGACGAGCCGTCCATGGGCCTGTCCCCCCTGCTGGTCTCTGAAATATTCCGGATCATTCAGCAGATCAACAAAGAGGAAGGGGTTAGCATCCTGCTGGTGGAACAGAACGCCCGGCTGGCCCTCTCCATCGCAACCCACGGGTATGTCATGGAAAACGGCCGGATCGTCCTGGACGACTCGGTGGAAAAGCTCAAGGAAAATGCCGACGTCAGGGAGTTTTATCTGGGCCTTACGGAAGTGGGAAAGAAAAAAAGCTACCGCGACGTCAAACATTACAAGAGAAGAAAACGGTGGTTGACCTGACGTGGGTACGGGACAAAGGGTCCACTACTCCAACCATCTGTAGGATATTCCGGATAGGTTGCGGTGCTGTTGCCGCTTG
>CAYPDL010000103.1:1377-11100 GCA_964409475.1 uncultured Desulfobacteraceae bacterium
CTACTCCAACCATCTGTAGGATATTCCGGATAGGTTGCGGTGCTGTTGCCGCTTGCCTACCCCTCTGCCCGTCGCTCTTCTTGGCTGCGTATCTCGCGACGCAGCAATTTTCCTACCTTTGACTTGGGAAGCATGTCCCTGAATTCAATATACTGGGGGACCTTGTAGCCGGCCAGTCGTTCCCGGCACCACCGGATCAGGTCATAGCCGGTAATCCCTTTCACGTCCTCCTTCAGGACCACAAATGCCTTGATCCGCTGACCCACCTTCTCATCGGGGATGCCCACCACGCAGGCGCCGATGACGGCCGGGTTTTCCTGGAGTACCGCCTCAATCTCGGAAGAGGATACCCGGTACCCCTTGTGTTTGATGGTGTCCACGGTGCGATCAACAAAATAATAATGGCCGTTCTCATCCAGGGTCAGCACATCGGCGGTTCGGTAATAGAGAAGGCCGTCAATTTCCACAAAGGCCTCTTGGGTCTCTTCGGGTTTGTTCCAGTAGGCCCTGACCATGCGTTCCGAATGCACCAGCGCCTCGCCCTGCTCCCCAAGGGGCGTGGGTTCCAGGGTGGCCGGGTCCACGAGTTTGATCTTTTTGCTGGGGACCACCCGGCCGATGCTCTTGGGAGGGTTGTCTTCGTCGGTGGGGCACATGGTCACCCCGCCGCAGGTCTCGGTGGCGCCGTACCCCTGGTAGATGGGTCGGCCGAACTTCTTGCGCCACCGGTTGCTGATCTCTTCGGGGAGGACGTCGCCCCCGTTGAAGCAATAGCGAAGGGAAGAGAGATCATAAAAATCAATTCGGTCATGTTCCAGGATCATCCGGTATAAGGTGGGCACGCCGATCAGGGATGTGGCGCGAAAACGCTGGATCGCGTCAAAAATGGCGTCTAAGTTTACCTTGGGCATCAGCACGACGGCCCCCCCCACCAGGAGGGCGCTCAAGGCACAGGTCTGCCCCAGGATGTGAAACAGGGGGGCAGATCCCAACACCACATTGTCCTGGGGTTTGAACAGGGGGTCGCAGATTGAAATCTGCTCAAAGGCCGACTCCAGGTACAGCCCGTGGGAGATGGGAACGCCCTTGGGGAACTTGGTGGTACCCCCGGTATAGATGATCTCGGCCGTGTCCTTGCCCTTCTGGCTGAGGGGCGGCAGGGCCTTGGCGTCTGGCACATCTCTGACCATATCCTTGAACCAGAGGGTATCGTCCTCACGTGAGACCTTCCCCTTGGGTACCCGGTCAAATGCCCAGCCAAACAACCGCTTCCACCAGGGGAGCAGGTCTGTCAGCTTGACGGCCACGGCCTTCTTGAGCCCGGTTTCGGGGATGGCCTGCTTCACGTAACCGAAATTGGTATCGGAACAGACGATATGGCCCGCGCCGCTGTCATTGGCGATATAGATGAGATCGTATTGCGTATAGATGGGCGTGATGGGCACCACGATGGCGCCGGCCCTCTGTATGCCCAGCCAGGCCACAACCCAGTGAATGCTGTTGGGCACGTAGAGGATCACCCGTTCCCCCTCGGCCACGCCCGCATCCCGCAGTGAAGCAGCGAAATTCTCGGCCAGGTGGAGAACGGCTTTATAACTAAAGCGCGTGCCTAAGTAAACAATGGCTGTTTTGCCGCCGTGTTTTCTGGCGGCCGAGGCAACTGCCTCAAAAATATTCCCTTCGGGGTCATGTGCGGTCATGGGTATTAAACACCAAAATAGGCGGCCTTGACCTCGGGGTTGTCCATCAGTTCCGAGCCGGTGCCGGTTAATGTCAACATGCCGTTTTCAATAATGTAGCCGAAATCGATCATGGGAAGGACGGGACGGGCGAACTGTTCGCTGATAACCACGGTGATGCCCGACTCCTTTTTCATACCTTTAATAGCCTCTACCAGGAGGTGCTGCATCATGGGGCTTAACCCAAGGAGGGGTTCGTCGAGCAGAAGGAGGGTGGGCCGGGCGACCAGGGCCATGCCCACGGCCAGCATCTGCTGCTCGCCCCCGCTCATGAACCCGGCCTTGCGCGACTTGAGGGGGATCAGGGCCGGGAACAGGTTGAATACATAATCAATGGTTTCCGTAATTTCAGATCGTTTCCGCAGATACCCGGCCATGCGGAGGTTCTGAAGCACGCCACTTTCCCGAAAAATGGGGTGCCGTTCTCGGCAGAGGACGATCCCCCGTTTGACCCGCTCGCTGGGCCGGGTATGGGTAATATCCTTTCCCTCAAAAAAAATCTGTCCATAGACCGTAATCCGTTCGCCGCCCCGCCGTTTTTCCTTGATCCGCATGTCGATGATCAGGCCGGAAAGGGTGTTCATCAACGTGGTTTTCCCGGCGCTGTTTGAACCGATAACCCCCACCACCTGACCCTCCCGGACCTCCATCTGAAAGTCATTCAAGGCCAGGGCGTTTTCAAAAAAGACCATCAGGTTTTTAACGTCAAGCATCCCTTCCTCTCAGTCCGCCTCGCTTCCCAGGTAGGCCTCCTTGACGGCCGGGCTTTCCATGACCTCCGCTGCCTGGCCCTCGGCAATCTTTCGGCCATAGTTCAACACCATCACCCGGTCGGCAATGCGGAACAGTTCTTTAAGACGATGTTCGATCATGATAACGGTCTTTCCCTGGTGCTTAAGCTTTTCGATGATGGGCACAATGCTGGCCACCTCGGCCAGGCTCAGTCCGGAAAAGAGTTCATCCAAAATAATCAGGTCCGGCCGAAGGGCCATGCCCTTGGCCAGTTCCAGACGTTTCAGATAGCCCTGGGGCAGGGCCCCCGCCTTTTTGTAGGATACGTAGGCATCCCGCTCAAAGCCCACCTCTTCCAGGAGATCCAGCGCCACTGCACTCCGGTCCCCATATCGCCCCCCTGCGAGTTTCTTCACCCGGGGGGAATAGAGGGGCACGATCAGGTTTTTGTAGGCCGGGAGCTGGTAAAAAGGCCGGACCATCTGAAAGGTTCTGGAAATCCCCTCTCCCACCACCTTGTAGGGCGGCCATCCGGTGATGTCCCTTCCACGAAATTCAACGCGGCCCGCCACCGGTTTTACAAATCCTGTAATGAGATTAACCAGGGTGGTTTTCCCGCTTCCATTGGGCCCTATGACCCCCAGCAGAAGCCCTTCCTGAAGGTCAAAATCCACACCGGACAGGGCCATCACCCCGCCGAATGTCTTGGTAAGCCCTGAAACCCTGAGCAAGGGCGCCTGGTTCATTCCACGTCCACCCATCTTTCCATCTGCTGATATTTCCTCTGAATAAAGGGGAAGATCCCCTCGGGCACCCCTACCACAAAGACAACCAGGAAAAGACCGTAGAAAACGATCCTGAGGGCGCCGAGGGCCCGCAGCATCTCAGACAGGGGCACCAGGATAAAGGCGCCGATCAGGGGCCCGGCAAAGGTGCCCACGCCCCCCACGACCGCGGCCGCCACCGGCATGATGGAATAGTCCAGGGCAAACCCGGGCATGCCCGCGAACATATCCATGTGGGTGCCGAAGGCCCCGGCGAAACACCCCACGGACGACCCTAAAAAAAGCACCTGGGCCTTGTACCAGTAGATGTTGAGCCCTGCGCTCATGACAGAGCGGTCATTGTCGCTGATCCCATGGATCACCAGACCGTAGTCGGACCCCATGATCCGCCGGAACCCGAACAGGGCCCCCAGCAGGGCCAGTTGAATAATAAACAGGGCTATCAATGGGTGGGGAAAAGGCGTGAGCCCCGTCAATCCTTCCGTGCCCCCCAGGATGCGCGTAGCCTCCACCAGTCTGCTCAGCATGAGCGGCAGGACCAGCGTCACCATGGCAAAATAGATCCCGCGAAGCCGCAATACCGGGAGCAGCAGGATCGTACACAGAACTCCGCCGGCGATGGTAGCCACGGGCATGGTGAGAATCGGAGGCAGCCCGGCATAATAATTCAACGAACCGGCCAAATAGGACCCGATCCCGAAAAAAAGGGCCTGCCCCAGGGAAAGGAGACCCGCACACATAAGCATATCCCAGCTCATGGCCAGCAGGGCATAGATGGCGGTGGAAATGATCACCTCTCGCCAGTAGCTGCTGAGCATGGGCGAAAAACAAAGCAGTCCGACCACAGGAATAGCGCCGGGAATCAGCAGATAGAGCATTTCCCGGTATGATGTGAGGGCGAAAATGTCCGCTGATCGCGCCTTGATCCCCCTGTCTATTCTTTCTTTGCGTCTTTCCATAGCTTCAACAAAAAGTGCCTAAATCCTTTCCTCCAGCTCTTTCTGGTGGCTGAAAAGCCCGGACGGCTTCACCACCAGCACAATGGCGATGGCGATCAGGCTCACCAGCATCATCCAATGGGGTCCCAGGTAGTTGGCCGTAATGGTCTGGGAATAGCCAATGAGCACGCTGGCCACCAGTATCCCCACCGTGCTCCCCAGCCCGCCCACAATGCACACGGCCAGGGCGTTAATCAACACCTCATACCCCCCTTCCACCGCAATGGTCCCGAGCGGGAGTATCACCACGGCCGCAATCGCCGCCAACGCGCACCCCATGGCCATGCTCAGGGCCCCGATAAAATCGGGATCGATCCCAAAGGTCAGGGCCGTCCGTTCATCCTGGGCAATGGCCCTGAAAGCCCTTCCCACCCGGGTATGGTTGGTAAAGAGATAGAGTCCCAGGGTCAAACCCACGGCAATGAGACCGATAATTATTCGCTGGTAGTCAATGTACACATCTCCCACACTGAAACTGCCGTCAAAAAATACGGGGATGGTATAGCGAAAGCCCACAAAATTAAAATATCGGAACAGCTCCATAATGGCCAGCCCCAGACCGAATGTGGCCATCACCTCGGAAAGGGGCATTCCCTTGATTCTCAGGATCACGCCGTAATAGATGCCCAGCCCCATCAACGCGGCCAGCGCGATGGCGATCAGTACGGAGAGCAGATAGGGGAGCGCAAAAGTGTTTAAAATGACCCAGACGGAAAAACCGGAAAAAATATAGACGGCCCCATAGGCGAAATTGGCCACGCCGCTGATGCCGAAGGTGAGGTTGAATCCCATGGACAGAAGGGCCAGGATCGCACTGTTGACAAAACCGTAGATCAGGGTGCCTAAAAGCATAGAAAGTGCCTAAAGTGAGCTAACGTCTGAATTTTGAATGATTTATGGCAAAATAATTAAGGACAAAATAATTAAAGAACTATGAGCAATTACGTTTGAAGTGTCTGAAGTTGAAAATAAGAGCTACATGGACAAAAGGCTATGCACAAAGGGTCTGGGGCACCCATGCAGGAGCATGGGAGCCCGACGAAACATTTATGTCCTTTGCGTCCCTTAAGTCTCTTTGTTCTGAACCGGTGGACGGCCAGAAATTGAATCACTTAGCCGATTTGAGCCCTTCCGGCAGTTCGATCTTGTCTTCGGCCACCGACGGCGGATAAACAATGACGCGTTTTCCCGGTTCACGCCACTGGATCATGCAGCCCAGGGCCTCCTCTTCCGGGTTGCTCCCATAGATCACCTGGTGATCCTTGCCGAACTTGATGCGGCCCATGGCGCCCTTTCGATCTGTTTTTTCCAGCTCCGCCACCACCTTATCGCCATCCACGGATCCGGCCCTTTCAACGGCCTCTTTCAACATGTAGACCATCTCATAGGCAGGGGCCGGGGAATGCCCGGCCTCGATCGGCTTGCCGTATTTTTTCTCATATTTTTCATAGAACTCGACGGATTTCGGGACCTTCGGGACAGGCATATTGCCGATCTCAAAGATGCAGTTCATGGCGCCAGCGATCTTTCCATCAAAGGACTTCCAGGCCCCGGGACCCGCGAGGGGAGAGATGAAACCAGCCATCACCGCAGGGATATGCATGGTCTTCCACTGTTTTACCAGGATGCCGCTCTGGGGCATGTCAAATATGGGAAGGATGACCTGGGCGCCTTTTGCCTTTGCCTGCATGAGGCCTGATGAGAAATCCGAGGCCCCGGTGGGGTACTGCTGGCGGCCCACAACCTCCCACCCCGTTTTTTCGAAGACCCTCTTAATCATTCCGTCACCTGTCAGCCTTGCCCAGGCCACATCCTGGTTCATGATGAAGACCTTGTTGAAGCCAAATTCCTTATTCAGATAGGCCATGGTGCCGCCCAGATATTTGAGGAGATAGATCGCGTTGAGGCAGGCCCTGAACGTATATTTGTACATGTCGTAATTGTCGGTCACCTTCTTCTGCATACCCGGCGACATGGCGGTCCCCAGGATCATGGGGACCTTATGCTGGCCCACCACGTCCATGCAGGCGATGGCGGCCTCGGAACGAAAGGAGCCAAAGACAATAAAATCGGCCTTGTCCTCCAGGATCAGCTTCTTATGCGCCCGAATCACGTCGCTCACCGGCACGCCGGGTTCTGCGCCCCGGGCATCCATGGCCACCACCTTGAACGGTCGCATGACGCCGGCCACATTCACGCCCCCGGCCGCATTGATCTCATCAACGGCCATGTTTACACAGGCAAGACCTTCTTTCCCTTCAAGAAAGCCGAGAGAGGTGGGCACACCCAAAACAATCGGGTCCGCCGCATGGGCAGTCGCAAACGGAGACGCCAGAACAAACACAAAGGCCAAGAAAACAGACAGAAAACAGATGCACTTTTTCATGGATTTCCTCCTCACACAGTTAATGGTTCTTACTATCTGCCAAGGACGCTGTGTCCTGTGCTCATCTTCTTCTCGCATATCTCCACTTATATCTGAGCGTTAGCTTGAAATCAACACATCTTTTCGACTTGCAGCAATTTACATTCTGATTTTGGCTCGCATTTGGTAAGATTGTTTGGGACCGTGAGGCCCTCAACGAAAGGCTGAAAAGACCCACAAAAAAAGCCCCCTTCCTTATCCTCAAGGAAGGGGGCTTTTGGTTCAACAGGGGCCTATGCAGATTCAAACCCCTTGGTTAGACTCTTAGGTGTTTAGAAGGTGATCTGAAACTGCACACCGGCAATCATGTATTTGCCCAGATTATCTGATGCCGAACCCTCAGTTTTCAAATCCCCATCGTCATACCACATCAACTCAGGACGCACCCTGAAGCCCTTGGCCAGGTCGATCGGAATGCTGATGCCGTACATCTGGCTCTTGGCCTCAGTGTTCACATCTGTTCCGCTGGCTTTGTTCTTGGTTTTCATCTGGCCGTAGATCAGGCTGGGTGTAATGGGCCCGAATTTATAAGAGAGGTCAACCCACCAGCTATAGGTCTCTGCGTTGTTGATGTTGTTGTTGGACTTGAGGGTGGCGGATGAGATCCGTGCCGGCATGCTATAACCAGCCAGCCCCCTGGTATTGCCCCAGTTTTCACCGTAGTTGAACTCACCAGAAAAAGCGAATGGACCCATGCCCAGTTTTCCGCCTACCGTCCCGATCCAGGTGGTGATGTTGTCATCAATGGTTGAACCACTAGGCAGATCCACGCCGCGTCTCTGCCACAGGAAACCGGGATAGAGGTGCACAGGACCCAGATAGAGGGGAACACTGATATCGATCCTGGGGATTATGGTGTTGTTGGCGCTGTAGGGCGTCGGATAGAATTGACCACCGGCGCTCTGCGCGCCGTTCGGGTCCACCAAGGCGATCTCGAGCCTTGCAACCTTCCCGAACTTGAAGGTACCCCTGACCTGGGCAAACCGGCCGGCATAGTAGTCGCCATAGCCGACGCCGATGATGTTAACGCTGCCGGAACGGGTACCCAGCAACTGGTTGGGGTTCAGGGGTGAGAAGGGGGTGGTGGAATGACCGGCCATGATCTGGAACATGGGATTGACATCCCACCAGCCATAGGCATGACGGACGACAGCACTATTTTGGTCGTCGGAGCTGCTGGCATCGATGCCGCCCCCGCCCTGGCCGAGACCGAATTCGATATACATGCCCACGTTGTCTTCGTTGGTCCACCGACCATACAGACGGGTAATGTTAGGTACCTGAATGGCGGTGTTGTTATACGAATGGGTTCCTCTTTGCGGGTTAAACATGTTGTCCCTATCCCTGTCAATGTAATAGAAATCGGTGAATATGATACCGCCGATCTTGACATCTGCCATGGCCGGTACGCTGAAGGCGACCAGCAGCAGGGCTGCCATACCCAATACAAATAGTTTCTTCATTACTCTCTCCTCCTAAAAAATTTGTTGATGGTTAAAACGTCTCTCAACTCAATAACCCCTTAAAAATATAATAAAACCTATCGCCTCCTTTCTATAAAAGATATGGACAGTTTTAGGCATTTCCTCGTTAGTATTAAATGTTACAATCCTTCGTGGCCGCCTTTCTAACAAGTTATGAGAGAAATGTCAAGCATTTTTCTCAGGTTCAGGCCATTTTCCCAATAGCAAAAGCCACGGTCGCCCGAATACCCTCCGCCATAGTCTGTTGCCGCCCGACCTTGGGCAACCGTGCGGCGCGTTCCACGCCCCCGCGTTTCCCAAACAGCCCCAATTTATCGAGTCTTTACCCCATTTCCGGTTAAAAGTCAAGAAAAAATGGGACGACGGATGTTTCCCTGCCTCATCTTCGGGTTTGGCGTAATGCCTCAATAAATCGCGGTGATGCGTATGACAATCCCTATTTTCACCGCAAAGGGGCGGAGAACGCGTGAAACGCGGAGCCTGTTTCTCTGGGGTCAACGGCAAAGGAAAAAATGGTTCGCTCTGCGTCCTCTGCGCCTCTGCGGTGAGATATCATTTCTTGTTGCCGCCCCGATTTATTGAGAGGATACGTTTTTTATTGCATCTTCGAGGACTGCCAGGATGTCAGCCGGGATATGGATGGCGCGGAAATTGTCCGGGTCGGAGACGTCCAGGCAGATCCGCTTTTCATATCCTTCGAGGAGAAGGGCCCCGGTGAAACGTTCCGTGATGACGTGTTTCAATGTGGCCGTCTTTTCAGTCAAGTCATCCACATGGGTGCTGATCCGGATCTCCTGATGATACCTCCCCGGCCTCTGATATCGGCAGGAGGTTTCTACGAGACCAAAGACAATCTGTCTGTTGTGCCACATATCACCGAGGGTCAGCCCGATGGCCTCGAAAAAGAGATGGCCCGATGCATCGATCCATTCGTAGAACCGGGGGTAAAATACGATGCCCAGGGAATCCAGGTCCCCCCACATGATCTTGCGGTCAACCGTGTGTGTCCTCATCGCTCTCCTCTGACACGTGGACCTACATAGGCCCGGTACGCCTTATGCCCCCTACCTCCCTGCCCTATGCGCTCTGCCGCCGCATGTAATCGACCGCATTGCGGAATATCCGGATCCCCTCTCCCTCCTCCGGGATCGTGGTCTCGCCCTGACGGGCAAGTGCCTCTTTTTTCCGGGGCCAGTCAGGGTGGTTGGTGAAATGATTGAAGGCCTCGGGATGGGGCATGAGCCCGAAGACCCGGCCGGTCGCATCGCAGATCCCTGCAATATCCCTTAATGACCCATTGGGGTTGAAGGGCCAGACGCCGTCAGCCTCTTTCCCGTCGTCTCGGGCATACTGCAACACGACCTGGTGGTTCAGAAAGAGCTGCTCAAGGGTCTCCCGGGAGGCATAGAATTTTCCTTCCCCATGCCTCACCGGAAGCTCCAGACCGGAGATCCCCCTGGTGAAAACACAAGGGGATTGGGGGGTGACCGTCAACCTGACCCAGGCATTGATGAAATTGCCCGAATCGTTGTAGGTCAGGGCCACGCTCCGCTCCCGGTA
>CAYPDL010000103.1:11200-14374 GCA_964409475.1 uncultured Desulfobacteraceae bacterium
TGAGCGAGTAATCGGTTTCGTAATCGCAATTAAGTCCGTAGCCCGTCAGGACCAACGCCTTGATCTGTTTCATATCAGTTCTCCAAACGGCCGTCTCCAGGAATTCTTGAACCCCGCGATATCTTCCCTCACAAGAGGCGCCCCTGCGTCGCCCCTTATGATGAACATCGGCGATTCAGTGATTGCGCCGACCCGGCCGATGTTCATATTGGAAAAGATTGCCTCAAAACGCTCCCGCCGGTCCGGGGCGACCGTGACAATGAACCGGCCGCACGATTCCGAATAAAGGGCCCGGCTCGGGGTGAGATCATCGGCGCCGGGAATTCGGGCGAGATCGACATCCATCCCCAGTTCGCCGGCCATGGCCGTAAGGGCCAGATGCACGGCCAGCCCCCCCCTCGAAACCGCGTGGCAGGATGAGACCAGGCCATTGGTTATGGACAGGTGGAGCGCTTTGTATTGAGGCCATAGCGCCGCGGCATCCACCTTGGGAACATTGAGACCGACCGCTCCCATCATCTGGTAGAATTCGCTGCCGCCCAGTTCATTCCGGGTCTCGCCTAAAATATAGATGATGTCTCCGGGGAATTTAGGATCCATGGATACGCACCTGAAAATCTCCTCAATGACGCTCGATACCGTAAACAGGAGGGTGGGCAGCCCCGAGACCTTGCGCCTTTCTCCGAAGGGGCCTTTCAGATTCCCGTCGATGTACATGCTGTCTTTTCCGGAAAGGAGCGGGATCCCGTAGGCCAGGCAATAATCGCGCAGGGCCTGATTGGACCGGACCAGTTGCGCGGCCTTGTATCTGCCGTCGGGATTTTTTACAGGGTCGTATTCAACGGTGGGCCAGCAGAAATTGTCCACCCCGCCCAGATGGTCAGGGTCCCCGCCCACGGCCAGGACCTTTCGGACCGCCTCGTCGATGGTGGCCGCGGTCATATGGTAGGTGTCGATCATGGAATAGAACGGGTTGAGGGCCTGGGAAACGGCTAGTCCCCTTCGGGATTCGAGGATGGGTCTTATAACAGCCGCATCCGAGGGGATGTCCCTTTGTTTTCCGGTCAGGGGCTTGATGACGCTGGACCCCTGGACTTCGTGATCGTACTGGCGTGCGATCCAGTTACGGGCACACAGATTGGGCCGGGCCAGCATGGCGTGGAGGAGTGCGCCATGATCGGTGGGGTCGCTGATAACCGGTTCCGTAAGCCCCCTGACCTCGGGCGGTATCCAGTTGGCATCAAACTCCCACTGAGGAAAATCGGATTCCAGAAGGTCCATCCGGATAAAGGCGCAGGTCTTCCCGTTATACAGGAGATGGAGGTATCCGGAATCCGTATATTCCCCGATCACCGTGCTTTCAACGGAATGCTTCCGGGAGAGCGACATGAACCGATCGATATGCGCCGGTTTGACGGCAATGGTCATCCGCTCCTGGGATTCACTAATCCAGATCTCCCACTGGTCCAGGCCCTCATATTTGAGGGGCACCTTGTTGAGGTCTACCCTGCACCCGTTGCTGAAACGGGCGGATTCACCCACAGAGGAGGAGAGCCCCCCGCCGCCATTATCTGTGATGTAAGCGATGAGTCCCTCGTCTCTGGCCTCGAGGAGAAAATCATGCATCTTTTTTTGGGTGTAGGGGTCCCCTATCTGGACATGACCTGCCGGGGTGTGTTCGCTGTAGGTCTCAGACGCGGCGGTCACCCCGTGAATGCCGTCTTTGCCGACCCTCCCCCCTGACATGACAATCAGGTCCCCGGGCGTGGTGGTCTTCTTGTGGGAAGACTCGCCCTTGATCCTGGCCGGCATGATCCCCATGGTGGTCACAAAGACGAGGCATTTGCCGGTGTAGCTTTCGTCAAACAGGAGCAAGCCAAAGGGGGTCGGGATCCCGCTCTTGTTCCCCCCGTCCCGGACTCCCTCGATGATCCCGTCCAACAGACGCCTGGGGTGGAGGTGGGGGGTCAGGTCGCCCTGATAGTCCCGGTGTCCCACACAGTATCCGTACATCCCCAGGATCAGTTTCGATCCCTTGCCCGTGCCCATGGGGTCCCTGTAGATTCCGACGATCCCTGTGATGGCACCGCCGTAGGCCTCCATATTGGAAGGGCTGTTGTGAGTCTCCCCGGTAATCACATAATAGTGGTCATCGTCAAATCGTCCGACGCCCGCGTTATCCCACAACACAGAGACGACCCAGTCCTTTTCCTCCATGATCTCGAGGGTAGGGGCCTCGATGCACGACTTGAAGAGGCTGTCAACGGTCTCCTTCTCGCCGGTGGAGAGGTCCTGGTACCTGAAAAGGCCCCTGAAGGTGTTGTGGTTGCAGTGATCGCTGCGGGCCTGGGATATGTATTCCAATTCCACGTCTGTCGGGAGATCAAGACCGAACTTTTTCCTCTCATTCCGGATGTCTTCCCTCAGAAAGTAGGAGCGGATAACAGGAATATCCCTTGTCTGGAGAGCGAGATTCCTTTCAAGGGATATCCGCTTGAGTTCTTCGTCGCTCTCAATCGAAAGGGTGTTGACCTCGGGCTTGTGGTCGAGGATGACCTTCGGGACGGGAAAACCGATGCCCTCCTCAGGCCGCCAGTCATCCCGCGAAAAGACCTTCCATTGCTGGATCACCGCATTTGCCAACAGATCGCCTGCAATCTGACGAACCTGCTGTTCGTTCAAATCGCCCCGGATCTCATACAGTTTTGAGGTGTAAATGGCCTCTCCCGATTTGAATGGGATGCCCAGAAGGTCTTCAACCGCCTCGCTGGCCGTGCTCCCGGCAGTATCCCTCACCCCGGGGCGCAATCCGATCCAGATGAGCCAGTCAAAATCCTGTGCCATGGGGGCATAGGAGGAGATTTCTGTGACAGGATTGGTGAATATTTCTGTCTGTATCTGGGTCAGTTGGTCCGTTTCCAATTGCGCGTCGATGGTCAAGACCCGGACAACCCGGATATCGTCCACGCCGAGTCCGAAATACTCCCTTGCCTTGCGCCGAATACCGGCGCCCTCGGCATCTATCAGCTCATCTTTCAGCCTGATTTCCAACCTGAAGGGCATAGCCAATCACCTGCTTTCCGGAAAAAATTCGAGATCCCGTTCAACAATACTTTTTCGTAAGGGTTCACAGGTTCCGGGTTCAAGGTTCAGGGTTAGGGGCAAGAGCCGTAT
>CAYPDL010000104.1:0-14361 GCA_964409475.1 uncultured Desulfobacteraceae bacterium
AATCCATGAGTTCGATTTCATCTTCGTACGGATCATATGGCGGGGGCTGCATATCCGACGGGTAGGGCTTGTCCATTTTATTCCTCTTTAATTTAGACAGGATTTACGTGATCTTATGGATCTTTTTTGCCTTTTGTCTGGAGACACGCTCGTTCAAGAATAGATTTTTTACCACCCGCTGCGCTTGAGGCACTGAGGACACAGAGAGATAGTATTTAATGGTTTCAATAGATTTTTCACAGCATTCATCCTGTACATCCTGTTAATCCTGTCAAATATTTTCACGCGTATCAATCGCTTTTTACTCTCGAACCGATATACCCGGGGCGTTCGCAGATAAGGGCGTCGATCTCGGCGCTGTGTTCGCTCAAAAACCGCATGATCCGGTCCGATTTGGACTTCACGATCATCGGGTCCTGGCGCTCGATGTCTGTACCTTTGATGAGCATTTCATTTTTGTAGAGATATAAGATGATCGTATCATCGGCATCCAGTTCTACATCGAACTTTTGTTGAAGGGACTCCAGCCAGTAGCCGAATTCATGGGGATGTTCGATATGCTCCACCGGGACCCCCATGTCAAAGCTGATCGGCTTGGCCAGGCCGGGCATCAGCTTTGAGCCGGCCAAATAATCCAGGAGGTGGGCCAGTTGATGCACCAGGGCGCTGTCGCTGATCTGAGGGGAGATGGCAAGGTAGAGGTTGTCGGGGTCGGTCTTCCGGGTCTTCAAAACATTGACAAAGACCCCGCCGGTCCCTTCCTGTTCTTTTCCCTTGGTTCTTTGATCAAACAGGTCCAGGCCCTTGTAGGCATCCAGATCAATGAACTTGACGCCTGCGGTCACCCCGGTCAGTTTTTGTATATCCAGCTCATCCGCCATTTCCCGGGACCGGCCGTACCAGACATTCGGCAGTTCCGTAATCTGGGCGCTCATTTCAGGGGAGAACTCCCCCATCCCGTCGAGGGTAAGCTCGTCCTCTCTGCCTAAGTGGCAGTTTTTGAATTTCTTCCCGCTGCCGCAGGGGCAGGGATCATTTCTTCCTATCTTCTTCATTCCCCAATGATCCGGTCTTTGTGTGCATCGTAGGACCAGGTGGGCAACGGACCCGTGGCCCCTGTTTCCGGGTTGAGGGTATGCCGGTACGAGGCCTTGGCCTCCTGCGTTTTCATCATATGATCCCATCCCCGCTTGAAATAAGGGCACTCATCATTGAAGCAGACCCACAAAAACATATTAGCCCACGTGGAGTCGGCCGGGGGCTGCCATCTTTTCATCTCCGCATCGCAATGCTCACACTTGGGTATTTCCTGGTTGGTCATTTTTTCTCCTATGGATTTTGGTGAGTGGTTCACGACCTCTCATCATTTCTTTGACAGGATTGACGGGATTCACCGGATAATCTTTTGGTTTGAATCTTCAATTTCCAGAAGAAATTGAAAATACCAAATCGCTGCGCGAAGCAAAATAATCATGTTGATCCTGTTGACCCTGTTTGATAGAAATATTTTTTGACAAGATCTGCAGGATTTCTAAGATCGTCCGTCCTTTGAAACTGCAAAAGGGTATAAGCTTGCTTATCGTCCCCCAAAAAACAAAACCCTGTGGCAGCATGGGTTTTGTAAACGGTTCTTAATTGTTGAAAGATTACAGAGTATTTTTAGATAAACCTTTCGCCAAAACCAATTGCATATAATCCGTTTTTCATGAAAAACGGATTATATGCAAATAGATCATGTTTATCCTGTTAACCCTGTCAGAAAAATAAGCGTTCCGGCTACCCGATGGCGGCCATCAAAATGCCCTCGGGCGGGATCACGTTGTAATTGAGGGCTGCATCCTTTTTGAGATCCATGCCGAATGCCACGGCCATCAACTGGGTCAGGTACACGATCGGGACATCAAAATCGGTCCCGTATGCGTCGTTGATCCTGTCCTGGTACATCTCGAGATTCATGGCGCACATGGGACAGACCGTGGAGATCAGCTCGGCGCCGTGATTGAGGGCGTCTTCCAGGATGTTCTTCACCAGCTTCATGCAGTAGTCGATCTCGGGCAAAAAAATGCCGGATCCGCAACACTGGATCTTCTTTGGAAAGGGGACCGCCTCTGCGCCCAGGGCCTCGATGAGACGATCCTGGACCACCGGTTTGTTGACGCTGTCATATTCCCCATAGGGCCTCACAGACTGGCATCCCACATACCCGGCCACCTTGAGTCCATTGAGCGGCTTGACAACCCTTTCCCGAATCCTTTCGACCCCGATATCGTTATAGAGCACGTCCTGGATGTGCCGGACCTTGATGGTCCCCTTGTAATTCAGGCCACCCTCGGCCAGGCATTCATTGACCTGTTTCAGGAGTTCCGGGTCTTCCTGGATCTCGTGGTTTACCTTGATCATCTGAATGTAGCAGGAGCTGCACGGCGCAACAATGTCGTAGCCGGCATGGGCTTCTGCCAGGGCAAGGTTGCGCGCGTTCAATACCTTGATGGCCAGGTCATTGGCGCCGGCATACGAGACGCTCGCCCCGCAGCAGTTCCAGTCCTCGATCTCCTCGAATTCCATGCCAAGGGCCTCGCAGGCGGGCTTCAGCGAGACAAGAAAATTGGCCCCGGTACCCTCTAAACTGCATCCCCAGTATAAAAAATATTTCATGCGATGGCCCCTCCTTTCCCTAACCGTTCCGCCTTATCCAGCATCTTCCGGAGGGACTGAATCCCCTTGATCTTTCGCTCAGGGAGGAGTTTCATTCTCCGGTGAAGCATCAATTTGATGCCGATATCCATAAAATTGAGCGTCGCCTTGATGCCCTCAACGAGCCCGCCGGAAAAAAACACCCGCCTGGGAAGGTCCTTCTCGTCAATGCGGCCCAGCCTGTAGACCTGTTTCCAGAACTCACCTCCGAAGGCGGCCGTGTCTTTTCTCGGGACATATCCCTGTTTGAGGGCATAATGGGCCAACCCGTGCATCACATCGATCACCGGGATCGATCTCGGACACTTCACCACGCAGGTGTAACAGGAGGTGCAGAGCATAATCGACTTGCTGTTCAGGACCTCTTCCCTCTTGCCGGCCCGGATCAACGCAAAGATCTGTCTGGGCGGATAATCCATATGCTCCCTCAGGGGGCACGACCCCGCGCAGACGCCGCAGTTCATGCACATCTTGATCTCATCTCCGGCATCCACATTCCGGAAGACCTCCTCGGCAAACGAGGGATCGTAGTTGACCTTGTTTTCCATAAGCAACCCCTTTTAATTGAATATTGATGATTGCTGATTGACGATTGAGGGTTCTCGGTGCAGGATGCCCCCTTGTTAGCATACACGCTTCAACATAAAAATCTTCAATTTTCAATTCTCAATTGCCAATTCTCCTACCATCCCTTATACGGATTGGGTCCTACCTCCTCGATCCTTTTCATGAATTCTTCGATAATGCCGGGGATTTTGTGATAATCGGTGATCCCCACCTCCTCAAACCTCACCCGGTCCGACTCCAGGGCCAATCGGTCCAGGGTCTCGGACACCTTGCCCAACCTCGTGTTGGCCAGTTCGCTCCCTTTGACAAAGTGGCACTGGTAATCGTCACCGTGGCGGCACCCGAACAGGAGGATCCCGTCAATGCCCCTGGAAAGCGAGTCAGCGATCCAGACCAGGTTCATAGAGCCGAGGCACCTCATCGGGACGAACCGGACATAGGGGCTCCATTTCAACCGTTTGATGCCGGCCATATCCAGGGCCGGCAGGGCGTCGTTTTCACAGATCAGGCAGATCACCCTCGGTTTTTCTTCATCTTCCTCAGGGACATGCACCGACTTGATCATATTTCCAATCATCCCCACCGAGTAATTCTTGAACGAGATGATCCGTTCAGGGCAGGCCCCCATACAGACGCCGCACCGCCGGCATCGGGTGGGATTAGGAAGCGGGTTGCCCTTTTCATCTTCGTTGATGGCCCCAAATGGACACTCCTCAGTGCATCGCTTGCACTGAGTGCACCGCTGCATGTTGAACTCGGGGAACGTCATGTCCCCGGCCCTGGGATGCACCGCCTTGCCCTCGGCCGTTGCCTCGGTGCATTGGATCGCCTTCATGGCCGCACCCGTTGCATCCTCGATGACCTTGGCCGTCTCCATGGGCCGCCGGACGCATCCGGCCGTATAAATACCGGTCCGCCTGGTTTCGTAGGGGAAACAGATAAAGTGAGAGTCGGGAAAACCATATCTCAGGGTAGGCAGTTCAGGGCCCTGCCGATACGCCAAGCGAAGGGCGCTGTTGGCAAAAAATCCGGAGTCAGGGGCCACCTCGATCATCCCGTTTTCATCGGCCCCTTCGGCATCGGACGGCGCCTTGATCCTGGGTGTTGTCTCGGGCCTGGAGGCAGGAACCATGCCCACGGCCAGGACGATCATGTCCAAATCCTCGATCCTGACCTTATCGCCCAAAAGCTCATCATCGGCCTCCACAAAGAGCTTGCCTCCGGCCTCGCCCACCTCCGTGGCAGCGCCTCGGATAAACACATTCCCGTCATTCTGGGCCTTCCGATAGAAATCCTCTGACTGCCCGACCGTGCGCACATCTTTATACAGGATATAGCTCACTGCCTCGGGATTCTGCTCCTTCACATAGGTCGCCTGCTTCATGGAAACCAGACAGCAGACCGATGAGCAGTAGGGGAGGTGTTCAGGGTCCCTGGATCCGGCGCACTGGATAAAGAGGACATTCTTGACATCGCCCCCGTCCGACGGCCGGGTAATCTTTCCGGCCGCGGCCATCTCTTCCATCTCTACATTCGTGACCACGTCCTTGAATTTGCCATACCCCAGATGTCCCAATTTATTGGCATCATAGGGGACCCATCCGGTGGCCTGAACAACGGCCCCGACCCTCTCAACGGCGCTGTTTCCGTTTGCCTTGATATCAACAGAAAAGAGTCCCGGGCCCCCGCTCACCTTTTCCACTGTGGCAGAGGTATAGACCTTGATCTTGGGCTCATCTTCGACCGACTGGATCAACGCTGCGGCCCCGGTCTCTGCCAGTTCCTTATAAGGGACGGTGACACGCTGCTTCATCTTGCCCAAAAACCCGCCCAACGTCTTCTCTTTTTCGACCAGGATCGCCCGGTAGCCGGCCTTGGCCGTTTCCAGGGCCGCGGTCATTCCGGCCAGTCCCCCGCCGACCACCAAAATATCTTTGGAATATTCCTCCTCCGCTTTATACGGCTGAACCCACTGGGTGTCCTTGGCCTGAGAACAGCCCATCCGCAGGTTGTCTTCGGCCAGCATCTGGGTATCTTCTTCCCCCGGGGCCTGGCTCCAGGCCACCTGTTCCCTCAGGTTGACCCGCTGAACAATGACATCACGACCAAAATTGAAGACATCATAGTTGACCCTGTAAGAACATGCGGCGATAACGACGGTGTTGACCCCCTCGCCCTGGATATCCTGTTTGATGAGGTCAACCCCTTCCTGGCCGCATAGAAAAGGATGGTCCTTGATCACTTCGATACCGAAGTCCGCGGTACCCTCTTCCTTGAGCTGCTCTATATTCAGGGCATCTCCGATGCCGCAGCCGGTGCAAATATAAACTGCTGTCTTTTTGTCCATCGAGTTACCTCCTCGCGATTGATTGGATAGCCTTTAAGGCCCCTGCTGTGGCGTCCTGTACGGACGAAGCGACATCGGTGGGTGTTCTGACGCACCCTGCGCCATAAATACCGGGCTGCTCCGGATTGTTGGTTAAAAATCCGTACTCATCGTAGGAAACATCGGGAGCGGCATCCATTTCGATCCGGTTGGGCACCATGCCGGTGGCCAAAACCACCATATCAAAGTTCATGAGGATCTGCTCCCCGGTCCGGGTGTTTTCGCCTTCCAGGATCAGGTTGCCTGTCTCCTCGTCCTCGGTGATATTGGCGATCTTACTCTTGATAAAGGCAACCTTTTCATCCGCCTGGACCTTGACATAGAAATCCTCCAGCCTGTCCAACGTCCTGATGTCTATGAAGAAGATCGTGATATCGCAGTCGGGCTGACGTTCTCTTACATAGGTGGTATGCTTGAGGGAAGCCAGGCAGCAAATGCCCGAGCAATAGGGGAGATGGTTTTCGTCCCGGGACCCGGCGCACTGGACAAAGGCGATATTCTTGGGCTCCTTCTTGTCGGATGGCCGCAATATCTTCCCCCCTGTGGGTCCGTTCGGGGCTGCCATCCGCTCCATCATCACGTTGGTGATCACATTTTTGTACTCGCCAAAACCGTAATAATCGATTTTTGCGGCATCGTAGGGGTTCCACCCCGCAGCCCAGACAATGGCGCCGACCTTCAGATCAAAGGTGGTCTCCTTCATGTCCAGATCGATAGCGCCATATTCACAGGCTTCGAGGCATTTCTTGCCTTGATCGGTCCCTACGATGGAGGGATCCAGAACGTATCTCATGGGAAACGCAAATTCATGGGGGAGATAGGCCGCCTTGATCGTGTCCATACCATAATTAAACGGGTTGTCTATCTCGACCTCGCATGTCTCGGCGCATTTTCCGCAGCAGGTGCACTTCTCATTCACATGCCTCGGGGCAAGTTTAACGGTTACATCATAGTCCCCTTCCCGCCCGGCAATGCCCGCGACCTCAGCCATGGTAAAAAAACGGACCTTGGGATTCTGTCTCATGCGCCGGAAATTGATCTCCAGCCCGCAGTTCGGCGGACACAGTTTTGGAAAATACTGGTATAACTGGGTCACCCGGCCACCCAGGTAGGGATTCCGCTCGACCAACACCACGTCATGACCGGCCTCAGCCGCCTCCAGTGCCGCCGTAATCCCGCTCATTCCTCCGCCGACCACCAATATGGTCTGGCTTGTCGTTTGTACATCTGCCATTGTATCCTCCAGGGTTGTAGTTTTTTGTAAAGGTCTATTAATACAAAAAGCGTATTTCGTCAATATCCATTTTTCACATCACGAACGATTGCAAAAAGATGAACATCGACCAAATACGCTCTTCGGATTGAACATTGAGAATTGAACATTGAGAATTGATCATCTCATCATGTGGACCCGGACTCTAAATCGCAGAGTTACTGCCCCGATTAGATTGCCTCTTTGCCGGGCAGAGGCAGCGCCCGTACATCATACAAATGAAATACTCCAGGCACCTGTGATAACGGCGCCTGGAGTATGTTCATCTCAGGTTATAGGGTTATACACCGGGGATGTTCCAGATATCTTTCTTGCTCATTTCCCATTCCCCGCTGGCAGGATTCCACCGGCAATTGGCAAAGCAATGCCAGTTCTTCTCATCCATCTTGGGTGTGTCCGACCTGAAGTAGTATCCCGGCCACCGGGTCTCCTCGCGGAAGAGCATGGTCCTGATATGGGCCTCGCCCTGCCACATCCTCTGGACATTCTCCCAAACCCTTTCAAGGGAGTAGATATCCTCAGCCGCCAACTTCTCGGCGTCCTCCTTCAGAAACACAAACAATTCCATGGCCCTGTTCAGGTTGGACTTGCTGGTCTTGAAGGCCGCGGTCACACCGCCTGCGTACTCGTCCATGATCTTCTGGAGACGGTCCATGAACTGTCGCCACAGAAGGTAGTTGGGGTTGATCTCAGGAGCAGTGGTCAACTTGCAGAATTCCTGATAGCGATCCAGAGGCGCCAAAATCCTGGCCTTGATCGCATCCACCTTGGCAGCGTCGACTTTGGGTTCAGCATTATGGTCGACGATGTATTTGATGGCCGCCTTACCGGCGATCCGTCCTTCCGCATGGGAACCGGACGAGAACTTATGGCTGGATGCACCCGAGGCGTCGCCGGCCGCAAAAAGCCCTTCTGTGGTACACATATTGGGATAACCCCATTTATAAGGGGTATCCAGATCTTCAGGACCGCTCACCCAGGCGCCGGAGGCCCCGGAGTGGGAGCCGATGAAGTAGGGCTCGCAGGCCGCGATCTCAGAATGCTTCTCTTCAGGCTTGACATTCTGACCGGCCCAGAGATGGGCCTGGGAGATGGTCATATCCAGGAAGTCTTCCCATGCCTCGGACTCCAGTTCCTTCATCTTCTTCTTGAATGCCTTTGGATCATCCTTAAACTGATCGGCGATCTTGCCAATAGCCTCAGCAGTCTCCATATACAGAGGACCCAGGCCGGCATCCACATCCAGCATGCCGAGATAGTTTCTCAGGTTGGCGGGAATCGGCTTGGCCAGACCGTAGGGCGCCCATTTATTGAGTTCTTCCTTCCGGACCGCCATGTATTCGCCGCCTTCTGCGCTGATAGCCCTCGACTTGAAGAGGAGGAACCATGCACCCACAGGACCATAGGCATCCTTGAACCTTACCGGGATAAACCTGACTTCCTGGCAGGTCATCTCCGCGCCGGCCTTGATGGTGAAATAGGCGCTGGAACCGGTGTTAAACGGCGGATACCAGGAACGTCCAAAACCTTCACCGACCGACCTGGGCCGGAACACGTGGACCGCACCGCCCATGGTGGCGACGGTGGCCTTGGCCTTGAAGACATAGATCTTCTCTTCACGGGTGCTGAAGCCGACCGCGCCCACACACTTGTTGCCATCTAAGATCGGCTCTACAATAAAGACCCTTTCAAAGATCTCTCCGCCCGCATCGGCGATGGCGTTTTTGGCGGCCTCGGCGATGAGGATCTTGTAAGACTCACCGTTGATCATGAGCTGCCAGCGGCCCTCATGCACATACTTACCGTTTTCGTCCGTCCAGATCTTGAGACCCCATTTCTCGAAGAGGTGCACCGTTGAATCCACGTGACGGGCGATGTTATAAACCAGATCCTCCCTGGAGACGCCCATCAGGTCCTGACGAACATAGCGGACGTAGTCCTCACAGGTGTTCTCTCCATCCTTAACGCCGACATACTGGTTGATGGCCGAAAGGCCCATGGCCACAGCGCCGCTTCGATCCAATGCGGCCTTATCCACCAGGGTCACCTTCAGGCCGTTTTTCTTGGCCCAGTAAGCTGCCTCTGTGGCAACACCACATGCCGAAAATCCCCCACCGAGAATCAGGAGGTCAGTCTTTACTTCTACTGTTTCAAAATTTGCCATATCTATATACCTCCTTTCTTTATACTGAGGGAACTGCATCGAGACCTAAAGATGCAGGCTCGGTGGCTAAGGCCGGACTGTTCAGATCGTCATGCGTGGGATATCCACCCAAGGGATCTGCTGTACCCTCTTCCGTGGTCCGGATGGGGAACTTGAATCGCTTGATGCTTCCATCACGGAACTTTATCGTCCACATAATGTCCTGAGACCCCCTCAAGGGAACACAGCTTGCTCCAAGAGGGATGAAGTCTGAATAACCGCGGACATCCATGGCCTGCTGGGGGCAAATCTTGACGCAGCACTGGCATTCCCAGCACATGGACGGATCCCGGTTGTATGCCTTCATCTTCTCTTTATCCAGCACCATCAGGTCGTTGGGGCAAATGTACATACACGCTGTCTTATCCTGCCCTTTACAACCATCGCACTTTTCTGCAAACACAAAACTTGGCATTATTACACCTCCTACAATTAACGGTTTTAAGGCTTTGAAAGATTGTACCAATCAATGGAAAACCTGCCCTCTTGCACCTCCTTTCTCTATGATACCCTCTATACTCTGTGCTGTCAGGTAACCGACCGGCATCAGAGCTGAAAAGGCCACCTCCCGTATTGAGAAGGTGGCCTTCCATTTATTTCTTCACATTACCTGTTGCCGCGCCGTGCAGCTTGATCTCGACCTTTTCTTCCAGGTTCTGATAGTAATCCTGAAGGATTGCCGCGACCTCGGGACGGGAGAACCTTGGATCCAACTCTCCACCCTCGGAGAGGGTCTTCCTGACCACGGTACCGGATAGGAGTATCCTGTCTGCCTTACCGTGGGGGCATGTCTTCATAGAGGCCATTCCGCCGCACTTGTTGCAATAGAAGGTCCAGTCAATATTGAGATTCTGGCACTTGAGCCCACCTTCCGGGATCTTATTAAAGATCTTCTGCGCATCAAAAGGCCCGTAATAGTCACCCACGCCGGCATGGTCACGACCGATGATCATGTGACTGCACCCGTAATTCTGGCGGAAGACGGCATGGAGCAATCCTTCCCTGGGACCCGCATACCGCATCTCCATGGGATACCCGCCCTGGACCACGGTGCCTTTGACAAAGTAATTGTCTACCAGCGCCTGGATGGCCTTTACGCGGACATCTGCCGGAATATCGCCGGCCTTCAGTTTGCCCACCAACTGATGAATATAGACGCCATCCATGACCTCAACAGCGATCTTGGCCAGAAATTCATGGGAACGGTGCATGGGATTGCGGAGCTGCAGGGCTGCAACCTTGCTCCATCCTAAATCCTCAAAAATCTTCCTGGACTCGGCGGGGCGCTGATAGAGACCCTTGAAGTGCTCGGGATAATAGCTTTCGCTCAGGACCTTAACCGGTCCCGCAAGGTTGTATTTGCCCTGGGCCATGACCTTTTCCACCCCGGGGTGTTCCGAATCCGTAGTGGTAAAAACAGCCTTGCACTCATACTCCTTATCAATGGTGTATTTCTCGCTGACCTTCATGGTGGCAATGGTGGTGCCTGTTTCTTCGTCCACCAAGGCGAGTTCATCGCCCACCTTGATTCCCTCGTCGTCGGTTGAAACGGTTATAGGAATGGGCCAGAAGGTCCCATCCGCCATGAGGAACTTATCGCATACGCCCTTCCAGTCGGCCTTGGTCATAAAACCGGTTAAAGGGGTAAAGGCGCCGATCCCCATCATAATAAGGTCGGAGGTCTCTCTGGATGTAATCCGGATCTGTTTGAGTGTCTTGGCCCTGTTGATCTCGGCCTGGAGTTCCTTTCCCTCTAGTAACAACGGAATCAGTTTTTCTTCTTTGCCATGCGGTACAATGAGATTTGACATACAACATCCTCCTCTTCTTGGGATATGGTTCTGGCCCGGGATGGGCGGAACTTTCACCTAAATTCTTTCACTGACAACCCTTGTGCATTTTGTAACAAGCTCCTTTATATATGATTTTTTGGGGGTGTCAAGAAAAAATCAACATTAAATTTCAGGAGAAAGGCTCAAGGCGTTAGGCTCAAGGCGTTAGAGGCGCCGGAAGACTTATTTGCCTGGTTTAAGCCTTAAACTGTATTTTCAGGTAGTTAGCAAGTAGACAGGTAACTTCTCAATAAGTTCGGGTATGAACAATATCCATATTCTTAATATGGTGTAATCGAGATTAATTTGAATTATTGGAGTTTAGGCGTAAGCCTTTTATGAAATCCTTACGGATGAATTCCACCCGAACTTATTGAGAAGTTACGAAGACAGCAACCAGCATCAAGTATCCGGCTCAAACCATCTCTCTCGGTTGTCCGGTGGATTCCAATACGCTGCTCCACAACCGGCCTTCCGGATTCACGTGCTTCCGTTTTGAAACGGCCAGGGGGATTGGCACGTGGGTGAACTCGCCGTTCCAGTAACCCACGACCATGTTGGTGCGGCCGGTCATGCCCGCATGCACCGCGCAGTGGCCTAAGAGGAGGCAGAATACCGAATCGTGAGGATTGGCTGGTCTGCTCCGGATAGTATAGCTGGGATCAATATATTTCAGGGTGATCTTGACGCCTCTCTCTTTGAAATAGGTCCTGATCTGATCCCTCAAAAAGATCCCGATATCTGTGAGGCGGACGTTCCCTGATGCATCCAGCTCGCCGGTCTTGTCCAGAAGATCCTGCCCCACGCCTTCGGCCACGACGATCACGGCATGGCGCCTCTTTTCGAGTCTCTCACTGAGAGCGGACAAAAAGGCGTTCAGACCGAAAGGGACCTCCGGCACCAGGCAGAAGTTGACGTCGCTGTTGGCCAATGTGGCATGGGCCGCGATAAACCCGGATTCCCTGCCCATCAGTTTCACCAGGCCGATGCCGTTCCGGGCGCCCTCGGCCTCCACATGGGCCGAATAGATCGAGGTTCGCGTCTCGGCAACCGCGGTCTCAAACCCAAATGATTTGTCCAAATAAGATATATCATTGTCGATGGTCTTGGGGATCCCGATCACGCTGATCTTGAGGCCGCGTCGATGGATCTCCTCGGAAATGGCCTGCCCTCCGCGCAGGGTGCCGTCCCCCCCGATGGTGAACAGGATGCCGATGTTCATCCGCTCGAGGGTGTCCACCATGTCCGAGACGTCCTGAGGCCCCCGGGATGAACCCAGGATCGTCCCCCCTTTTAAATGGATATCGTATACCTTTTCGAGATCCAGTTCCACAGGCGCGTGCCGATATGCCGGCGAAAGGCCTTCGTATCCATACTGAAAACCGAATGCCGATGGAACGCCGTAATGATGGTGAAGGCTCAACACAATGGCGCGGATCACATCGTTCAGACCCGGGCAGATGCCCCCGCACGTGACGATCCCGCACTTGAGCTTCGAGGGATCGAAATAGATCTTCTTTCGCGGTCCGGCCATTTCAAATGAGGGTAGGGACCCGCCTGTCTTGACGATGGCTTCCGCCTCCTTGAGGGTCGAATGAAAAAGGACGCGCACATCATCGTCAACAAAATCGGTCGAATTCATGGGAGAACTGATCCGGCATTCCCCCAACCTCGACACTTCCAGGTCCAGCTCATTACATTCCATAGAAAATCTCTTTTCATGTAAGGATCGACAGGGTCACGGCTTCAGGGGCAACAGCCTGGGAAGCCATATGTTTTCGCTTTTAAGCAAACCGAAGCATACGCAAGACCGGAATGCATGTCAACCACATAACCGGCAACATGCTCGGGAATCGGAACCGAAACAACCTGTTGCACAAAAATGTCTTGACACGCGATCTCTTTGCACGCTAAAAATTCACCATATGCATGGAAAAATGCATCTGATTCGCTGACGTCTTTAAATCACACGAGGGGGGGTTGATGATGGTAGATAACATTACACCGGATGAGACATTGGACTGTCGAGGGCTGAGCTGCCCCATGCCGCTTCTCAAGACAAAAAAAGCCATGGGTAAGATGACGTCGGGACAAATCATTGAGATATTGGGAACGGATCCGGGCACAAAGAATGACCTTCCAGGGTTTGCCAACAAGGCCGGGCACACCTACCTGGGCGAAAGGGAGGATGAGGGTTTTACACGCTTTTATCTCAAGGTGAAATAGCTCAATGGGGTGTGTCTGAGTCGCCTGATCGAGGCATTGTCATTTTCAATATTTCTATAGAGATTTCTGGAGAGCGGTATGGCCGAGAGACTGGGAATTCTTGTCAGTTCCGACAAACACTTGGATAAGGTGATTGAATTATGCCGGGCGGCGAAAAAAAGGGAGGACGTGGAAGTCACCATATTTTTTACCCATCTGGGGACCATGTTGACCCAGGACCCGCGTTTCGGAGAGCTTGAAGGTCTGGCCAAGATGTCCCTCTGCAATGTGGGGTTTGAAAGCCATAAACTCAAACCGCCGGTGGTTGGAATTGGTGAAAAGGATTATGGGACGCAAGCCAGGCATGGCGAATTGATTGAAGAATGTGACCGGTATGTCGCATTTTAGGGGCTTATTGCTTGGTTTTCTGTCACAAAGAACAAGAAATTATCTGTGTCTCTTTGTTTTTAGACAGGATTTAAAGGATTTAGAGGATATCTTTTTGTTTGCACATTTCAGGAAAGCGACCTATTGATTACAATTAACATCCTGTAATAAATCAACAATCTTTGTGTCTTTGCGTCTTTGTGTGAGACATTTTTGGTTGCGGCCGTTAGGCCGCCTTAGGGGGAATCGTACATATGGAAGACGTTAAACATGTCGCCTTTTTGGTGCGAAGAAAAGAAGACCTTTGGGAAGGGTCCCGCTCTACCCTCGGCTTGGCGGTTGAGAATTTCTACGCGTATATGTTCGTCATCGACGTGGAAGTGGATATGACAGAGCCATACAAGGAAAACCTTGAATGGTTGGAGGATATGGAATGCGAGTATTTTTCCAACAACAGGGTAAACGCGGGTGAACACGGATTTCAGTACCTGAGTCTGGAAGAAATCGGGCAGAAACTGAAAGAGATGGATCTCATCATACCCTTTTAGGAGTTGGATATGAAATTACTGCACATATTGAAATCAGAGCCGGATGACAACACAAAAACCCTGATGGCCATCCTATCGGAAGGGAATGAGGTCTCCGAGTTCCCGCTCTACGACGTCCATGTGGATTATGAGGCGCTTATCGATACGATCTTTGCCAATGATAAGGTCATCTCCTGGTGGTAGCCGCTGAAAAGAACTCCGGTAACTTTTTACTCAAGTTTCGCACCCCTTCGCGTTCCAGACCGGGAGGTATCAGGACGGGGCTG
>CAYPDL010000105.1:0-14351 GCA_964409475.1 uncultured Desulfobacteraceae bacterium
CCCACGGACCTGATACCTCCCGGTCTGGAACGCGAAGGGGTGCGAAACTTGAGTACAAAATTCAAGCTGTGCATGAGCAATTCCCATTTTACCTTTCGCAGTGATGTCAGTTTGTAGTGGGGCCGTGAGGCCCTGAAAAAACGCCTTACGGCGACACTACAAACGCGAAATGAAGCCTATTCAATCGCAAAATGAGAATTGCTGGGCTGGGCATAGTGGATATTGAAACTATCCTAAAAGATCTCTATGATGCATAATGGTTTTGCGGGGAATTGGCCAGGAGAGTATCCGGTATCCGGGCAGTCTACCGGCATTTTGGCGCCGGCCCATAAAGGGTGTCCCATGAAACAAACTTCAGCCTATCGTCTCACCTTTTTCGTCTGTTTGGCGGAAATCCTCGGGATGTCTTCCATCGCCAATTTTCCCGCCTTGTTGCCGACCTTCCAGGATGCGTGGTGCTTGAGCCACACCGCGGCCGGGTGGATCAATGCCGCCTACTATGGCGGATATATGGTCCTGGTATCGCTGTTGGTCAGCCTGACAGACCGGATGGATGCGCGCAAGATCATGGGAATGGGCGCCATCCTGGGCGTTGTCGCAGCCCTCGGGTATGCGCTTTTCGCCACGGGATTCTGGTCGGCGCTGGCACTGCGGTTTCTCGCCGGCATCAGCCTGGCCGCGGTCTATATGCCGGGGCTTAAAGTGGTCAGTGACAACACGGAGGGGACGTTACAGTCCCGCTTCGTCTCCTTTTACACGGCCAGCTTCAGTATCGGGGCCAGTCTGTCCTATCTTCTATCCGGCGAGATCAATGCCATGGCTGACTGGCGTTGGGCCTTTGCTGCATCCGCCGTCACTACCGCTGTGTCCGTGGTCATCGTAGTGAGGTATATTCCGCCCGCAAAGGTGAAGAGAGGGAAAAGGGAGCCGCTCTTTTCGGATTTCAGGGTTGTCATCCGATCGCGACAGACCATGGCCTATATACTGAGTTATACCGTTCACATGTGGGAGCTTTTCTCCCTTCGCTCCTGGGTCGTAGCATTTCTGGCATTCAGCATCCGGATGCAACCGGCAGGCGCTTTTACGTGGAGCCCGACCCAGATCGCATCGCTTGTCGGTTTGATCGGACTGCCGGCCAGCATCAGCGGCAACGAGCTGTCCCGAAAGTTCGGCCGCAGGAGGGTGGTGAGCATCGTGATGATCGGATCGGCAGGACTTGGATCCATTCTCGGCTTTATCGCGGGCTCTCCCTACTGGTTGGTTGTGATCCTGGCAGTTCTTTACGGGATAACCGTCACAGGCGATTCGGCCTCACTGACCGCAGGCGCCGTTGCATCAGCGCCGGAGGGATTGCGAGGCACCACCCTCGCCGTTCATTCCACCCTCGGATTCGGTGCGGCCTTCCTCGGCCCCCTGTGCATCGGAGTGGTTCTCGACATGTTTGGCGGCGGTCTCCTTGCCTGGGGCATGGGATTCCTCGCCATGGCCGGCGTAACACTCCTCGGTCCGCTTTTTCTGTATTACCTGGGATCAGAAACCCATCCCCGGGTGAGTGGAGGGAGGAGCTGAGGGGTGCGTTTCCCCCGGATTTCGTTGACAGCTTTGTCCAGCGCCTGAAGGAACTGGGAACGGTCTCGCTTACTAAACGGCGGAGGTCCTCCGGTAACCTCACCCAACTGACGCAGCTCGCAGAGCAGGTTGCGAGTTGCAAGGGCAGAGCCAATGTTGTCGTCTGAGAATGGTTTCCCCGTGTGTCCAAGAACATAGGCACCTCTCGCAACGCACCGCGCTGCGAGAGGTATGTCCGCCGTGATAACGATGTCGCTCGCCTCCACATGTTCCACAATCCAGTCATCGGCTGCGTCCATGCCCTGGTCAACAACCTTCAGGGTTATGGTGACGCCATCCGGGATCCGCATTCTTGCGCCTGCTACCAGCGTGACGCTTAGCTTGTAGCGATGAGCCACTCGATAGACCTCCGGTTTCACCGGGCATGCGTCCGCGTCCACGAAAATGTGCAGCAATCCATTTCTCCTGTCAGATCTCGCGCTGAGGGATGATCTCCTTCACACGGCCAACCACCCCGCTTTCCAGGCGCACCTTTATGCCGTGGGGGTGAGTGGCGGAACGCGTCAGAATCGTGTGTACAATGCCCTCCGTCAGTCTGCCGGAACGCTGGTCCTGTTTCTGCACAACCTGCACCCGATCTCCCGGTTTGATGTCGGCTCGTTTTCTATTGTCCATTCTTATTCACAATGAAAAGCACCATCGCCCTTTTGGCTGATGATACCCCGTTCCCCTTTCCGCCTGTAATGATTGGGCACTTGCCATTGGATAAATGAGTATAGCATGGGGGCGAGGGAGAGACAAAGAAAAGAGGTTTCCCGAGATGGTGCCATTTCCCGGGCTCAACCGGACGGTCACGGAGGTGCCTTCAAGCAAATCCTCCACTACTCAACGCTTCAGCCATTGTCCCCCGGCCCACAAAACCTACAAACCTTACAACGTCCTCTCTGAGTGCTCGAACAAAGTGAGTGGGCAAAAGGACTTTTTCAGGAGGATTGACATAGGGACCGACGAGACCCGGTTCTGGATCATGACCTGGGGATCAAAGTCCGCAGCCCTTGAAACGGAAGCCTTGAGACAAGGAATCAGGTCAGAGGCGGAAAAGACGGCAAAACCATATGAAGCCCCCATTGCGGCTCAAGAAAGCCAGTCCAACGGCGGCCGCACGCAAGATCATCTCTTGCAGCGCAGTTGA
Source organism: uncultured Desulfobacteraceae bacterium (assembly GCA_964409475.1). Taxonomy (GTDB): domain Bacteria; phylum Desulfobacterota; class DSM-4660; order Desulfatiglandales; family Desulfatiglandaceae; genus AUK324. Next base: position 2,762 of record CAYPDL010000105.1, read on the forward strand.
CCTGATCAATGAGTCACAGCCGCCTGGTACAGCGGCAATAGGCGTGTAAACAGTTGGGCGATATTCCCTACGATATCCAGACCGCACGCCACGGCGCCGTCTTTATCGATGGTGCCGGTAAGTTGTAAATCGAAGGGCCTCGTTTCCGGAGCGTCATTGATATACACAGACAGCGCTTCACACGGTTGACTCCCGCTCTTATCGGCGCACCAGCCGTCATCTGAAGCCAGCAGGGTGCCTGAGGAGGGGCTTGTGAGGTTGCAGACGGTCAAATTGTCCTTGACGGCTATTGCATGGAGTATATGCTCGTTTTCCTGCTGGGTCAGCCATTCGCTAAAAGCGTTCCAGTCGGTTGCGGTACCTCCTTTGTTATCGGGGCGTGCCACTCGGAATCCATAATAAAGGGCCCGGTAGTCCACTCTGATAAAAAATCTGGCCTGATAATCAGTTTCCGCATGACCGTGGTGTTCGATGTCCTGCACGTGCATTTCAGGTTTGGCGCCGAATGCCCAGGAACTGAACTTAAACCGGGTGGTGTCGATTTTTTCGGCTACTGCCGCACCAAGCTGGCTGCGGGAGCGCCAGATCGTTCGGTATGCACTCTTTTTGAAGTCCGTAGGCGCAAAACCGGAAAACACGGTTTTTTCCCCGGTCGAGGTGGACTTGGGGGAAGGTCTATCGGCGAACTCCCGTTCCTGTTTTTCCCTCTGCCTGCGCGCCGCAATGCGAAGCTGCAGATCGATCTCCGTGCGGATCTCTTCGCCGTTTTCCCAGCGAATGATCATCTCATCCCCATGGATGGCAATGACACTGAAGACACCTTTCTCATTTTCGTATTGTTCATCAACGTTAAATTCAAATCCTGCCGGCTGGTCCATGGTACCTCCCTTTTGGGTTACATTATCAAATTGTTCGTACTAAAATACAAAAGATTGAATACCTGAAAGAAACAAAGGAACATCCAGTTTGGTCGCTATGCAGATCGAAAACGCTTATCTTTTTCACCTTTCCGACGGCGAATCGTATTGCCGGTGCCTGGTTTTAGTGTTGGTTGCTTTTGTTTCGCTTCGGCTTGATCAAAGTGATCAAGCATCTTTTTAAGTTTTTCATCTAATTGATTCCGTGTACTTTCGTTCATTATGGGTCCTTTTTCTGTTTGATATATTAGAAATGTTTGACTTTTTACCGATGAATGATGCCCATAACATCATGAGGGGAGGCTCACAAATGGTGCATATCAATCCATCAGTCCTACGCTTCTGCGCTTATCATCTGAGGTCTTGAGGGTGTACCGACTGTCTGAATTGGTTCGAGTTCAAAGAGAAGAGTATAGGCGTAAAATGAAGACACCCTTGCATTATTTCTTTAGCCTTTGGCGATCCATTCATCAATGACCTCTTTGTCAAATCGCCAGACCCTGCCAATTCGAACTGCAGGGATTTTACCTTCCTTGGATAATTTGCATATTGTTATTTGATGCAATTGTAAGTACTTAGCCATTTCTTTCGTTGTCATAATCTCTGCCAAAATAAATTCTCCTGTATCTTCATCTCTTGAAAAGCCTGGCCTGGGGCAGGAAACAGCAAAACATTCTATTCCAAAAGATCCTACACACGCCAAAAAAGGTCAAAAGCAAACTCATAAGCTTCAACCCAGCCCTACGCCAATTGCATTAACTGCAATGAAAACAACCTGAATCAGCCTTGCCAATTCCGTTTCCATTAGCCTACACTTGGCCGTCGAATGGCCTATTGCCATGAATTGAAGCTGGGCAGCACTTAAATTTCATATCAATGATGTCTATCGCTTCCCAGGTTTGCTCGTGAACCCTGATAGACCGAATAAATGGAAGTGGTTTCAGACGTTTATCGACAAGGATTTCATATTTTTTTAGAAATGATTAATAAAAGCTGATTTTTTAATAGTTTATGATAATTTAAATCAATAAATAACATATGTCAAGTTTTTATTTTATTTTATTTATTTTTATCAATTAAATAACAGTGTTGTTAAATATTTTACCATCCTTTTGCGGAAAAGCCGTCATTATATTGTTGTCTTTCCGAATTCAGGTACTTTTCGGCACTCTCGTTTTTAAGGACCCCCTCGTAACTTCTCAATAAGTTCGGGCATGAACAATATCCATATTCTTAATATGGTGTAATCGAGATTAATTTGAATTATTGGAGTTTAGGCGTAAGCCTTTTATGAAATCCTTACGGATGAATTCCACCCGAACTTATTGAGAAGTTACACCCCCTCCACTTGGATTTCTCCCTTAAGGTGTCTTCCAAAAATTCGCAGTGATGTAATAGGGTTGTAGTGGGGCCGTAAGGCCCTGAAAAATAGCCTTACGGCGACACTGCAAACGGGAAATGGGGTCTATTCAATCACAAAATGAGAATTGCTGTAAAAGACAAAAATATATTGACTTACATTGACTTATTGTCTATTAGGCATATAGGAGAGCTAAAATAATCCACAAAATCGATTCGGCTTAGCTTTAATATAAAGGAACCATGCTTGGCATGTTAAAGGTCGAAAGACGGTTAAGTGTCCTTTGGTCATTACAAGACGCCTTTGAGTTACTATACCCAAAGGCGTTTCTATTTGGTGACAATGAGATCGCAAAGCCGGGTTGATTTTCTGCGATGTAGGGTGCGCCCATTTGCAATGAATAACTGCCTCGCACTCTGTTTCTTATTTATTTACTCAAGTTTCGCACCCCTTCGCGTTCCAGACCGGGAGGTATCAGGTCCGGGGCTGGCTATTTCCAAATTGAGTTTTAGTCGTCCCGTATAGACGTATCATGCCAAATTTATTGAAATGATAGCCTAATGAAGGGTGCGAAACTTGAGTTATTTACAAATGGAAGCAGATTCTTGAACGAGGCGACATTGGAACGATGTTCCTGTTCACATTGGTGATAAATCCTCTAATTTCGAGTGTGACAAATGCTGCGAACAACCGTTACCGTTTCGTGCGATAACGACGAAGCCGCCCGAATAGAAGGCGCCGAAAAACTCGGCGTTCATCCCGATGAAGTCGCAATAAACCTGGCCGATGCAGGAACCTACACGGTTACAATGCTCAACGCGCCCGGCCAACTGGATATTGTCGTTTTGGATCGTCATATGAATGCGACAATCCGGACAATAATACCGCCTTTGGGAGATGGGAAGCCGGTATCGGTTAAGGACATTGAACAAGCGCTTGCCGATCTGAATGTGGTTTTCGGAATCAACAAGGAACTCATCGAGAATATTGTATCCGAAGTTGCAGCTACAGGAATTGCCCAGAACAATGTCCGGATTGCAGCCGGGGAACCCGCAAAGGATGGTGTCGATGCTCGGATAGAATTTAAATTTCGCCTTAACGGTGAAGATCCTCAAACCGTCGATGCATCCCGACACCGTGGCAAACTGGACCCAACAACCGTGATCAGGGAAATGGTTTCCGAGGGCGATGTGCTCGCCATCAAAATTCCATCGGAGAAACCAGTCAACGGTAGTACTGTAACAGGTGAAACTCTTTTAGGTTCCGAACCCAAAGATAAAATATTGCTGACCGGTGCAAATGTTACGCTTCTCGAGGATAATGTAACCTACGTTGTTGCCGAGGGTGTCGCAGGGGGCTATGCGGATTATGCGGAGGGCAGTCTGTGTGTCGAGGACCCCCTTCAAATTTCAAAGGACAAATTGAGTGCCCGGCTGACCGTCCATCCGCCGTCGCAGTCAGGTAAGATGCTCACGATGGAAATAGTTGAAAAAATGCTGACGGATTTAGGTATAACCCGTAATATCAATCAAAGCGCAATTGAGCAGGCATTGAAGGAGGCGTCTGCCGGAGGAATGCCGATACTCAATACCGTTATTGCTGAGGGGAAGGCCCCTGAGCCAGGGGAAAACGCCAGGATCGAATTCAAATTTCAAACCGAGAAAATGGTAGGGACAATTGACCAGAAATCCGGATCCATCGACTACAAAGACCGCCAAGCCCTGCAAAACGTGAAAACCGGCCAGGTCCTGGCAATTAGAGTGCCGCCGACTGAGGGGGAAAATGGGATTAGCGTGTACGGCGACGTCATTCCTGCTGAGCCGGGTACCGATGAAATCCTTGTCCGTGGTGAAAACGTAGAGGTCTCGGACGATGGTCTTGTGTTAACTTCAGCAATCGACGGTGTAGTCGTTCTCACCCATAAAAACAAAGTGGGGGTTTCCAAACAATTCAAAGTGCCCGGTGATGTCGATTATTCAACGGGCAATTTGTCAATGGACGGGGCGTTAAACATCAACGGCTGGATTCGGACGGGGTTCCATGTACAGGCCAAAGGTGACATCATGGTCGGCGAAGGCATTGAGGGTGCACACGTCGAAGCTGGTGCCGACATCTCCGTAAAGGGTGGCATTATCGGTTCAGGAGAGGGGGAGGTCCGTGCAGGTGGAAATATCATAGTCCGTTTTATTGAAAATGCTCGAGTCCATGCGAACGGCAACATACTCATAAGCAACGATATCGTTCGCAGTAATGTATCGGCCAATAACCGCATTATCGACACTGGCGGAAGGGGTCGTATAAGGGGTGGCAGCGTCAGTGCTGGCAAGGTTATCGAAATGAACGAAATTGGATCACCCGCCGGCATCATAACTCATGTGAGTGTCGGTGTGGCTCCGGAATTGAAGGAAAGATTTCTTGATATCTCAAAGAAGTTGGCCGAGTACAGAAAAACCAAGATAAAAATAAATATGACTTTGGCACAATACGAGAAGTTAGTTAAAGATAAGACGATACCCGGTGGACTGTTACACAAACTTGAGACGCTAAGGCAAAACAGACGCATGGTAGTCGTTGAGGAAGAGAGTCTTGTAAAAGAGAGGGAAGAGCTATCAAGAAAGCTGCCGGTTGCTGATGACAAACCCTCGGCAGTGAAGGTGAAAGGGGTTGTTTATTCGGGGACTACCGTATTCATTAACGGGTATGCTTTTAAAGTCACGGACGATATAAAGGGGAAAGTCACTTTTATTTTGGACAAGGAAGAACTGGTTGTCAAGATGGTAAGGTAATCTATGACACTGGGAGGGGGGCATATTGGTATGGATATAGATAAATTGAGAGTCCAAGAGCTTATGCAGACAGATGTTAAACGGGTTAAAAAATCAGCAACCATTTCCAATGCCGCAAAAATGATGCGCGATTCAGGTGTATCAAGTCTCGTTGTTGAACCTGATGCCGATAGCGACGCATTCGGGATCATTACACGAAGAGATATTATTGAACTGTTTCTATCGCGTACAATCAGCAGGCCCGCGCACCTGGTAGAGGATGCAATGACCAAACCGGCGATCACCGTCAATTCGGGCATGTCCATTTACAACTGCCAGCAGTTGATGCGTATGGTGGGCATCAGAAGGCTGCCGGTTGTTGATGGAAATCAATTGGTCGGGATTCTTAGTAACGCCGATGTCTTCATAAAACTACTGGAAAATATCGTCTGACAAGCGTGTGAGTCTATAACGGCCTTAGGTTTTTAGGTTTTCACCTCCACATACAGCACATCCAACCCGCCTGTCATAGCCAGGCATTGGCGGCCAGGCACCCTGCAGGCGAGGTGAACCTGGTTGGCCAGCGGTGAAGGGCGCCAACCCCACCGGCCCGGTCATGTTGCCCGCCTTCTATCGGGAGGCTAAAGAGTTACAACCTGACAACGTCCGCCATTATTTACAAAAGATTGAATCTCGGCATAATTGAAGAACCCTGCAGTCCCGCTTGGGCAGCGGGACAGGGGATCTTCCAACTATAGGGAATTCTGGCCTTTTTAAAGTTCGGTCGCCAATCCCGCTGCAAGCGGCACAGCAAGCTGCGGGGAATGCGCTCGCTGAGCATCTTCAACAAATACCAAATCCTGCCCGCCGGGTCAGGATATTAAAAATACGATCAAATATTTAGTTGACAGTCCAACTATATCCCCCTATGATAGTTGGAAATGCAACTTAATAAGTGGAGGTCTTATGGACAAGAGTGACAGCAAGGGATTTGGCATACATCTTTCCATCATCTTGAGGCGTGGTCAGATGTATTTGGACCGGGAATTGAAACCCTTGGATGTCAGGGCCGGCCAGATTCCCATATTGCGGGTATTGGGAATCAAGGACGGGATCGATCAGAAAAGCATCAGAACATATCTTCATCTGGACAAGGGGACCATCGCAAAGACGATTCGGCCTCTGATCAATAAAGGATATATCACGAGAAAAACGGATCCCAAGGATAAAAGGGCTTACCAGATCTTCCTGACCCGGAAGGGCCATAAGATCATGCCGGAGGTCAAGGATGCCGTGAACCGGTGGACAGATGCCCTGACAGCCGATTTTACGGAAGGGGAGAAAGAGACGGCCTACACCCTTGTATCGAGGATGTCGGACAATGCAAGAAAATATTTAAAGGATTACGTATCATCCTGCTGATTCTCCCGGCCGCGGCGCCTTCAACCGGAGGTTATCTCATGAAGAAGAAAAGAACCTGGATGTTTCTGGCCGCCCTCCTTGTTGTACTGGCAATCGTTGCGATCCTTCTTCTGGGTGAAGGGGGCGGCCCCAAGGATGTATACCGGACGGCAACGGTGAAGAAAGGAGATATCAAGTCGACGGTGGCATCCACAGGGAAACTTGCCCCGTTAAACACGGTCGAAGTGGGAAGCCAGGTCTCGGGCAATATCAAGGAGATCCATGTCGACTATAATTCAGTCGTCAAAAAAGATCAGGTGATCGCCCTTATCGATCCCGAAGTTTACGCGGGCCAGGTGAATCAGGCCAAGGCTCAGCTTCAGAAGGCCAGGATGGACCTGCTCAGAATGCAGAATGAGACCCTCGCCGCGAGGGCCGCCGAGCAGAATGCCAGGGCCCAGCTTTTTGCCGCTCGCGCTACTTTCAAAGAGGCTGAACTTAATTTCAGCCGCAAGTCAGGCCTTGCGAAACGCCAGGTCGTCTCTAGTGGCGAGCTTGATTCGGCACTGGCCCGGAGGGATAACGCCCAGGGCGCCGTGGAAATGGCCGAGGCCCAAATAAGTACTTCGAAAGCACAGATACAAAAGGCCCTGACCATGGAGAAATACGCCCTGGCGGAAATCGCCGAAAAAGAGGCGAACCTTCATTTGTCTGAAATGAAACTGAACTACTGCACCATCCGATCGCCCATTGACGGGGTGGTCATCACGCGAAATGTCGATGTGGGTCAAACCGTGGCGGCAACGCTCCAATCCCCTGTCCTTTTCACCATTGCCGAAGATCTGACCCGCATGCAGGTAGAGGTGGATGTGAGCGAGGCGGACGTTGGCCATATCAGGCCGGGTCAGGGCGTTGAGTTTACAGTGGATGCCTTTCAGGACAAGGTTTTCAATGCAAGCGTCCGTCAAGTTCGGAATTCGGCAACCACCATCCAAAATGTGGTGACATACAAAATAGTCGCGGATGTGAATAACGATAGCCTATTGCTCAGGCCGGAGATGACTGCCAATGTCACGATCGTTCTGGCGACTGTGGGCGACACCCTCAAGGTCCCGAATTCCGCGTTGCGATTCAAGCCGCCGGGTAAGATCGGTGAGGCCAGGGACAAAATGAGGCCTCCCATCCCGGAGAGACCATTTTATAAAAGGACCGTCGAAGCCCTCATGCTCGATGCCGCGCAGTCCGGGGAACTGGTAACCATCCTCGCCCGTGGCGAGCAAAAACTGAAGGCCGCCTACGCCCTCCCGGAGGCAAACCGGGATTTGGAGCAGGCCTGGCACGCCTTTTTTGTGCAGGTGTTTACCGATCTGTATAAGATCCTCAGGGAAGATCAACACGACAAATTTGCCGCCTATCGATCGGAGCTCAAAGAGGAAAGGAAAAGGCGTGGGGGCATCAAAAGCCGTCAAGCCAATGTCTACGTTCCGGGGGATAAAGGTCCTGTGGCCGTATCCATAAGGATCGGCATATCAGACGAAAGCGAGACGCAGGTGATCGGAGGAGAACTGAACAAAGGGGACAGGGTGATCATAGGTCTTGCCCTGGCCTCTGACGGGGCCCCCAAGCAACCCGGCAACATCTTCTTGAACATATTCAAAAGAGGACAGTAAGGGATGACTGTTCCCGTTATTCGTTTCAGGGGTCTTACAAGGAGCTATCCCATGGAAGGGGAAACGGTTGAAGCCCTGAGAGGGATCGATCTGGAAATCAACCCTGGTGAATTTCTGGCGATCATGGGATCTTCAGGCTCCGGGAAATCCACCATGATGCACATTGCCGGACTTCTGGATACCCTGACGCAAGGCCGGTATGAGCTTGAAGGCGAGGATGTCTCTTCTCTTTCCAGAGATAAAAGGGCGGACATTCGAAATCGGCGCATCGGTTTTATCTTTCAGGGCTTTAACCTGCTGGCCCGATGCAGCGCGCTTGAGAACGTTGAGCTTCCGATGCTGTATCGCCGTCCGGGTGTACCGGACCGCCGCGACAGGGCCATGGCGTCCCTCGAATCGGTGGGGATGGCGGACAGAGCCAATCATTTACCCAGGCAGTTGTCGGGAGGTCAGCAACAGCGGGTGGCCATAGCCAGGGCCCTGGTTAACCAGCCGGCCCTCATCCTTGCCGACGAGCCGACAGGCAACCTGGACTCCAGGACAGGCCGTGAGATCATAAAACTGTTAGGCTCGCTTCACGAACAGGGGATCACGGTTGTCATCGTAACCCACGATCCGGAAGTAGGCCGCTCCGTACGGCGAAGGGTCATTCTGCGCGACGGTCTGATTGAAAGAGACGAGGTGGAATAGCATGGATATGCTCAAAACCGTCATACGCCTGGCCCTGCGTGGATTGCTGGCATACAAGGCCAGGAGCCTTTTGACCATGCTGGGAATCATCATCGGCATTGGGGCCGTAATCGTCATGATCAGTGTCGGTCGGGGGGCAAACTTCAGTATTCAAAAGCAGATCAATGACCTTGGGGCCAACATGCTGATGGTCTATTCGGGATCGACCAAAAAGGGCGGCGTAAGGGGCGGTCATGGCTCCAAACCTACCCTGAGGGTGAACGACGCCCAGGCCATCGCCCGGGAATGTCCGGCCGTATCGGAGGTGACGCACATCACGCTTCAAAGCGCACAGGTTGTGGCCGGGGAAAAAAACTGGAATACAGTGGTCTACGGAACCACCGCCAGTTATCCGGTGGTCCGGGACTGGCCCATCAAGGAGGGAGAATTCCTCACCGACCAGCATCTCCGGTCTGCCTCAAACGTGGCCGTCCTGGGCCGAACAGTGGCAGAAAACCTCTTTGAACCCGGGGAGATGATCGTAGGTCGGAAAATCCGGATCAGCAATGTCCCCTTCTACATCATCGGCCTCCTTGCTGCAAAAGGGAGCGATCCCCGCGGGAGAGACCAGGATGACACGGTGTTTGTCCCCTACACCACGTTCTGCCGGAAACTGCAGGGCAGCCGCCTGCCTGGGGTTGTTCATGTCCTCTGTCTCTCCGCCCGATCCAAGCTTTTAGTGAACGAGGCCAAACGGGAAGTGGAAGAGCTTCTCCGGCAGAAACACCGCATCCTGCCTGGAGCTGAAGATGATTTCTCGGTGCGGACCCTGGATGAGTACGCGGCGATGGCCGACAAGACAATGGACATCATGACCCTTCTGCTCACCTCGGTGGCGGCCATAAGCCTTGTTGTGGGCGGGATCGGGATCATGAACATCATGCTGGTCTCTGTAACGGAACGGACACGGGAGATCGGCATCCGTATGGCCGTTGGGGCCAGAGAGCGGGATGTCCTCATCCAGTTTCTAACTGAAGCCACAACCATGAGTGTTCTCGGCGGCATCTTTGGCACGCTCGTGGGCGTGGGCGCTGCAAAGCTGATCGGCATGGTGACCGGATGGATGAGCCCCATCGATGTGGATGCAATCCTTCTTGCCACGCTTTTTTCGGCCGCGGTCGGGGTCTTCTTCGGCTATTACCCTGCCCGTAAGGCCTCTCGCATGGACCCCATCGAGGCCTTGCGGTACGAATAGAGCAAAATGCAAGAAGCAGTCATATTCACCCAAATGGGCGACGCTTTCTTGGCAACCCCTTTTTATGGCAATAGAAAGCCGCTGTTGGTTCCGAGGTTCACAAGATGAATCCCCTCAGGATCAGACGCGCGCCTTCATGAGGCGAGCACTCCCACTGATGCAAAGGCCGTCCGTACGATCCTTGAAGTAGCGCTCTTTCGCCTCTTCAGGCCCAAAATCCTCCACCTGCTTGAACCCCATGGCCCGGAGGTCGCGCGCGATGGATGCTGGATCAAAGTAGGTGATCCAGGGCTCCCCGATGGCAGCCACCCGGCGTGCCAGATACCCCCGGGCGGATCGTTGACGCTCGCTCAGCATCGAGGACAAGATCCCGTAGTCGAACACGATCTCGCTGCCGGCAGGCAGGGAGGCCACAAACTTGAATGTCTCCATCACGGCCGTCCTCGTCAAATACACCACAACGCCCAGCATGGAAAAAAACGCTGGCTCATCTGCCCTGAAACCTGCGCGATTCAGGCCGTTGGCGAGCGTCTGTTGCTCGAAGTCAACGGGGGCGAAGGTCAGCGAATCCGGGATCGCTATCCCCGCCTTGCGGAGCCGCACGCGCTTCCAGGTCTGGGTGGCCGGATGGTCCACCTCGAAGACGCGCAGACGCGACACAGGGTAAGGATTTCGATAACCGAACGTGTCAAGACCAGCTCCCAGGATGACGTACTGTCGGACGCCTCTCTGAACGGCACGGGCCAGTTCGTCCTCTGCATACCGGCTCCGCAGAGCGATGAATGCGCGCAGGGAACGGCTTTTCTGAAGCTGACACAGATCTACCCATATACCCTTTTCGGCATTTTCGCAGATAATCCTTAGCGCAAGCGGGTCATCGAAGACTTTGGGAACATCCAGCAATTGATGTACCGCCCTGTGGGTTGCCGCACTTAGCGCGGTTCTGCTCGGGCTGCCCTCGTCCATCGGGCTGCTGCTCCCGGCCCTATTGGGAAGGGGACTCTCAGCAGCGGTCTGGGCGAAGGGGGCCCTTACATCTACAAGCACTGCAGACAGCCCGGCTGCCAGCCCGCTGAGCAGGAAATATCGTCGGGTAATTTTTCTCTCGTCCATGATACCTGTCCTCCAACAGCAGTCTCCCTGCGTGGTGCTCCATTGAGGGATGCTCCGAAAGATACGCGTTCAACCGCTTCAAAATTGCAGGAAGCAGTTCTGGGTGATTTCTGACTTGGATACCAATAATTCCTTGTACGTGTGTGAAGGTCACGTCATAAAATCCGACCTCAACCTGGGCGGCAATCCCGGGAACTTATTTTTGCTAAACTTATCCTCCGGGTTGTTTTAGGGATATATCCAAAATTTTGACCGATTTGTCGAACGTCTTCCAACCATGCCGCTCGCCTGAAGGTATAAAATAGCACTCATTCGCTGTTAGCATTTGGCGTTCTTGACCTGCAAACATCTCTATTCGCCCTTCCAGGACAATACCGCACTGGTCAAAAGAATGTTCGTGCCCGGCATCTTCCTTTCCTTGACCTATCTGCATGCACACC
>CAYPDL010000106.1:0-14212 GCA_964409475.1 uncultured Desulfobacteraceae bacterium
AAAAGTGCGTGACGACAAAAAATTAGATCTTTGTCTGCAAAAGCCCGGCTACAAATCCGTCGATGCCGTGTCTCGAAAAATTACGGACGAATTACAACAACGGGGCGGTTTTATCGCGGTCACCGATGACAGCCGTCCGAAACTGATCTCCGATCTTTTCGGCGTCAGCAAAAAATCATTCAAGAAGGCCATCGGCAACCTGTACAAAAAAAGGTTGATCGCCCTGGAAGAAAACGGCATCCGGCTGCGGGAAAAAAAAGTAAAAAGTCCTGCCCGGGGCTCAGGTGTGCGTTCCAGGAGTAAAAACCCCTGATCATCTCCTGACAAGTTCGGACCGTTTCCCGCATCTGCACATCATCGCCATGTCGCCGAACCCTGAGAACTCATTCATCTTCATAGACGTTGGCAATACAGCACAGGAAGGTGGCGTCTTCGGTCCCGCTGGCATTCTTCATACTGTGAGGCTCCATGCTGGGGACAAAAATAATATCGTGGGGACCCACGGCCCGCTCACTGGTCTGCTCATCCGTCTCCCTGTCATACGAATAGACGACCATCCGCCCGCTCAGGATATACATGGTCTGCATATAGAAATGATTATGGATGGGGATTTCACCCCCTGGGCCGACGGTAAAAAATCTGAGGCCGTATTCAGGCGAATCGTCGGGCCCGGCCTGACTCAACCATCTGATTCCCACTTCATGCACCTTCAGGGATCTACCTTTATACGGAAAACTCTCAATCCGTTTTTCTTCCCTGTCGTTGACATTCAAGATATCCATTGTTGTTGTCCTTTCTCAGTCATGCCAGGAGAGTGTCTTGAGTCGACCCCTGTCCCCCGCGGTTCGCGTCACGACATCATGCCTCAAATAGACGAAAAAGACCAGTTCTTCCTGCGGCTGGATGTCGCCCACCATGACCGCATATCCCCATCTTTCCTCATCGCCATGGCGCGAAATGGCATCCGGGATCCCCAGGGCCGCCCGTACCATGTCGCCGGTCATCCCCGGTTCCACCTCCCGCTTGGCCACCTTCCGGATCGTGGCATCGTCCCATTTGGGATTCTGATATCGGATCTTGGACTCACGGTAGGGCGTTTCAGCACACCCACCGAGCATAAATGCCCCCAAAAGAAGTATACTTACAGCTCTTTTCATCATCTGTCTTGACCCCTTTTCATATCATGATGCATCAGATTGAATTTGACGGGCAATAGGCCGAGATAACACAATTGTCATGATCCGGTTTTCTTGCCTTGCACATGGCCCTTCCGTGGTAGATGAGAAGGTCTGAAAAGCGACGCCACCGTTCTTTGGGAAGGAGTTTCTGGAGGTCCATTTCTATCTTGTCCGGATTCTCGTTGCGCGTGAGCCCCAAGCGGAGGGAGAGCCGCTTCACATGGGTGTCCACCACCACGCCGGGGATGTCAAAGGCCGCTCCCAAGACGCAGTTGGCCGTTTTCCTCCCCACGCCCGGCAGCCGGATCAGCTCCTCCATGCTGGCAGGAACCTCTCCCCCGTTGAGATCCAGCAGCCCCTGAGAGCACCCCTTCAGGGATTTTGCCTTGTTCTTGTAGAAACCGGTTGGCCGGATATCCGCTTCCAGCTCGGCAATGGGGGCGGACACGTAATCCGCGGGGGATCTGTATTTTTTAAACAGATCCTTCGTCACCATATTCACCTGTTTGTCCGTACACTGGGCCGAAAGGATGGTGGATACCAGGAGTTGAAACGGGGTCTTGAACGTAAGGGCCGTCTTTTCGAGGGTATAGAGAGGATCCAGAAGTTCATAGATAACCTCGACCCTCTCTTTCATTTTCTTCATGCCTTCCATAATTCCTCAATTCCTCAATCCCTGAATTCCTCAATCCCTCAGCCAAAGATCTCCCTCATAACCTCCTTTGCCTCCCTGTACTGCTTATCGCTCAGGAACATGGACCCATCCTTCCTGCACTGAGGGGGCGTCTCAACGCGGTATATCCGTTCCTTGAGCGCGGCCTGTCTGGCGATCCTTTCAGGTACATCGGGCGTCACGCCGATCGCCTTCTTTACATCATCGGGGAATTTCCCCGGGTCCGCCGTCTCATAGATGACGGCAAGCCGGTCATGCCGGTGTTCGAGGAAGGTGTCCAGGGCCCGCCAGCCGACGGCCCCATGGGGCTCGATGATGATCCCGAATCGCTCATACACCTCACGGATAGCCGCATAGTGATCCGGGTTGCTGACGCTGATGGAATAGAAATCCCTCCGCAGGGCCGCCATGTCCGGCCTCACATCCATCACGCCCTCCTGAATCACATTTCCCTCCTTATCCCGTTTGTCGTAGACATGCCCCCCATACAGATCCACAAGCCTTGCGAAGTTGCTCGGATTGGAGACGATCATGGCAGACGATGGGGATTTCCTGGAGGGTTTGACGCGGTAATCTTCGGTTTGTAGAAATTGGGGAAATTCATCGTTCTCGTTGACGCCGCAGATGATTTTCCCGATGGGAAGTCCCATGGCCTTGGCGATGACAGTCCCCATCATGTCCCCGAAATTCCCTGAAGGCACGCTGGCGATTATCGGTTCGTTATCGTCAGCGATGCGGGAATAGGCGAAAAAGGGGTAGACGGCCTGGGGCAGGAGCCGACCCACGCTGATGGAATTGGCAGAGGTGAATCGCGCAGGGTCGCCGAACAGCTCCTCTGCAAACGCCTTGTCCCCTAAGAGACGTTTGGCAAGGGCCTGACACACGTCAAAATCCCCGTTGACCTCAAAGGCATAGACGTTGCCGGCCAGGGTGGTCATCTGTCTCCGCTGCCTTTCGGTAACAGCTCCTTTTGGAAAAAAGACGACATTGTCAATCTGTTCCAGGCCATGGAGGGCATCGGCCACGGCCCCGCCCGTATCCCCGCTCGTGGCAACGGCCACCACCCTCCGGGAGACTGAGCGAGTGAGAAAATAATTGAGGGCCCTTCCGAAAAACCGGGCCGCATAGTCCTTGAAAGAATAGGTCGGGCCCCGGGTCAGCCACATGATATGGGTCTTGCCCGTGACATGGGCGACCTGCGTGGGGATAATCGCATCATCATAGGCATCCCCGAGCATCTCCCTGAGATCCGCCCCCCCTATGTCCTCTTTCAGAAACGGATAGAGGACCTGGAACGCGATCTGTGCGTACGACTGCTCCTTCATCGCCTGAATTGCATCAGGGGTCTGTGAGGGGATATCTCCCCTCGAAATCATGTACAGGCCATAGTTGGACGCAAGGCCGTTCATCAGCGCGGTCTCGAAACTGGCATGTTCTGACGTGTTGTTGGTGCTGTAGTAGGTGATCCGGCCCATAAAAGACTCCGATGGTGGAGCAGTAGGAAACAGCAGGCGGAAAGCCCGCGTGCCCCCTCCCAGCTCCCAATTTCTAACTCCAAACTCCGAACTTAGGATGGGAGTATATAGTTGAAGGTTTCGCGTGTCAAAGGGTAAAAGAGCCTCGGAAATCTCCCCTTTCGATTTTGCTTGACATGAAAATGGCATTTCTTTAAATTACCGGTGTAACTATATTGTGATTACAATGTGATTATGTTTTCATGGGTCCTTAAGGTACCCGAATGTTTCATTCCGCCTTAGCAGCGGGCCTGATGATGAGGATTAACTTATGAGATTAAAAAACAAAGTTGCGTTAGTGACAGGCAGCAGCAGGGGTGTTGGAAGGGCCGTTGCCCTTGGTTTTGCACAACAGGGGGCAAATGTCGCCATCAACTACACTTCCAACGAAAATGCGGCTAACGAGGCCGTTGACGCCATTCAGGCCATGGGGAGCAAGGCCATTGCCGTCAAGGCGGATGTGGCGCAGAAAACAGACGCGGAGGGCCTGGTGCGGGCGACGGTTGAGACCTTCGGAAAGATCGACATCCTGGTCAACAACGCAGGATTTACCCGGCCGGCCCTGCTCCTCAAGATGACGGAAGAGGAGTGGGATCAGGTGGTGGATATCCATCTGAAAGGGGCCTTTCTCTGCTCACAGGCCGCCGGCCTCCATATGAAAGAGCAGAACAGCGGCAAAATCATCAACGTGATGTCGGTTGCCGGACTGGTGGGCACAGTGGGACAGGTCAACTACAGCGCCGCCAAAGGGGGCATTCTGAGTATGACCAAGTCCATTGCCCGAGAGCTGGCCCGGTACAACGTCTGCTGCAATGTCATCTCGCTGGGCATTGTGGCCACTGATATGACGGAGAAGATACGAAGCGATGAAAAGCTCAGGGATATATACATGAACCGAATCCTCCTGAAGCGTTTCGCCGAACCCGACGATATCTCTCCGGCCTTTGTGTTTCTTGCCTCGGACGAAAGCAACTACATCACCGGCCAGCTCCTCTGTGTGGACGGGGGCTACGGGATGATTTAGCATGGATGATTGACTTATCAATCCCGCCTCAGTTATGCGGGACTCAACCAAATCAAACCAGAAACAAGGAGGATATCATGACAGTACCGGATAAGATTCAGACCTGGCAGATGGTTCAGCCTACCATTTTTAACCGGGAAACCAAGGAGACCACGCCCGGCAAACTGCAGAAAACCGAAATCCCTGTTCCGGAGTTGCAGGCCGGAGAGGTCCTGGTGGAGGTGGCAGGGTGCGGCGTGTGCCACACGGATTTGGGCTATTTTTATGATGGCGTACCCACTGTCTCAAAGCCGCCTTTGACATTGGGCCACGAGATCTCAGGGACCGTGGTGGCGGGAGATGAGGCCTGGATCGGCAAAGAAGTGATCATCCCTGCGGTGATGCCTTGCCGTAAGTGTATCCTCTGCAAGACCGGCCGTGGAAACCGGTGTCTGGACCAGAAGATGCCCGGGAACAGCCTCGGTCTCTATGGCGGGTTCTCAAGCCATATCCCCGTACCGAGCATCGACCTGTGCGAGGTTAAAAACCGCGGGGATGTCCCACTCGCTCACCTGGCCGTGGTGGCTGACGCCGCCACAACGCCATACCAGGCGGCCAAGCGGGCCGACCTCCAGCCGGGCGACAACGTGGTGGTGGTGGGGATTACCGGCGGGGTAGGCCAGTATGTGGGCCAGATCACCAAGGCCCTGGGCGCAAGGACGGTGATCGGGATTGCCCGCAATCAGGAGAAGCTCGACAGGTCCCTTCAGTACGGGGCCGACTTTGTCATCAATTCCAGGGACAAGGACGCCAAAGACATTTCCAAGGAATTCAGGGCCATCTGCAAGGGAAACGGGCTTCCCAATTTCGGCTGGAAGATCTTTGAGGTCACCGGCGCCAAGGGCGGTCAGGATATCGCGTTGACCCTCCTCGGATTTACCGGCAAGCTGATTGTCGTTGGATTCGGACTTGCCAAAAATGAATACGCCATCGGTCGATTGATGGCCTTTGACGCCGAGGTAATCGGTACCTGGGGATGCCTCCCCGAATATTATCCGATTGTCCTGGATATGGTCTTAAGCGGAAAGATTAACATGGCAAACTTCGTGGAACTCCGGCCCATGAGCACCATTGCCGAGACATTTGCCGAGGCCCACAAGACGCCGCCCATGAAGCGGATCGTCCTGACGCCTGATTTTTAGGCCTTCAGAGTTACTTGAGTTCGTTGCGTTTGTCGAGTTTGTTGAGCCTATTGGGTTTTTGCTTTTGTGCCTGATCTGACCGGCCGCCGGGCAGAGGGTCCGGTCTTATGAAACTCCATTTTTTTGGCACGGATTTCACGGATGACACGGCCGTTTTTTGCTGTTGCGCGAACAATCCTTCGGTAGGAAAGAAGGCCGGGATCTGTAGGTTGGGTAGTGCGAAGCGAAACCCAACACCAGAAGTGCGGGAAGGCGACGCTTGTGTAAAACTAAAAAACAAAGCAGAACAGAGAATTACTAAAACAGATCAAAGGAGGAGACATTATGGCTTTAGAATGGATGCCGAGAGAAGATGAACAGAAAGATCACCTTTTGCACACCGACGGTCACTGGGGAACCGATGCCCCGTGCGTGGTCTATGAAAAAAGACCTTTGAAAGACCCGCAGGGCAATGTAGTGGAGGGTCTCTATGTCGCGTGGATCCGTCTCAACAACCCCAAACAGTACAATTCCTACACCACGGAGATGGTGAAGGGCGTGATAGCAGGGTTTGAAAACGCCTCCCTGGACAGGGGCGTTGTGACAGCGGTTTTTACGGGCACTGGACCCTTTGCCTTCTGCACCGGCGGAAATACCAAGGAATACAGCGAATACTACAGCCGAAGACCGGATGAATACGGTCAGTACATGGAGCTTTTCAACCACATGGTGGATTCCATCCTGGCCTGCAAGAAGCCGGTTATCTGCAGGGTCAACGGCATGAGGGTGGCCGGGGGTCAGGAGATCGGCATGGCATGCGACCTGGCCATTGCCTCGGACCTGGCCATCTTTGGACAGGCCGGCCCGAGACACGGTTCCGCCCCTGTGGGCGGGGCCTCGGACTTCCTCCCCTGGTATCTCAGCATTGAAGACGCCATGTGGAACTGCGTCTCGTGCGAGATGTGGTCCGCCTACAAGATGAAGGCCAAGAACCTGATCAGTAAGGTTGTGCCGGTCCTGAAGGTAGACGGCAAATGGGTCCGGAACCCCTTGATCATCACGGATCAATACGTCCAGGACGGAGAGATCGTCTATGGCGAATACAAAACAGGTCCTGAGGCCAAAGAGGCCCGGGGCTTTGTCAAGGAACATCAGCCCAATGCGGATTTTGAGCTCCTGGACAAGGAAGTGGATAGAATCGTATGGACCTTCGCCAACCTCTTCCCCGGATGTCTCATCGAATCCATCGACAGCGTTCGCCAGAAGAAGAAATTCTTCTGGGATACCATGAAGAATGCCCACAGGCACTGGCTGGCAGCCAACATGGGCGGCGAGGCATTCTTAGGCTTTGGGGCATTCAATACCAAGAAGATAACCGGCAAGGATACCATCGACTTCATCAAATTCCGCCAGAACATCGCGGAAACCAAAGGATGGGATATGGATATGTTCGCGGAAGTGCTTGGAAAGCCCCAGGAATAGTCGCCTGATTGAAGGTGTGAACCCATGTGGCAGGCAGGGCGGCAAGACCAGGCCCTCCTGCCATTTTTTTGAAGGGAAAGGAGACTTCATATAATGGCTTACCAACATATTGAGACCGATTTCCAGGATGGGCTGGGGACCATTACCCTCAACAGGCCCCCGGTCAATGTCCTGAATATTGCAATGATGGAAGAGATCAATGAGGTGCTGGAGGCCTGGCGGGGAAAGAAAGACCTCAAGGCCGTCCTCTTCAATGCCAAAGGGAAGTGCTTCTCGGCCGGGGTGGATGTGGGAGAACATATGGGCGACCTGGCCCCCAAGATGATCTCGGTCTTTCACAGGATGTTTCGCCTGATGGACCGTCTCGGCGTCCCCACCCTGGCCTCGGTCTTTGGGTCGTGCCTGGGCGGGGGATGTGAACTGGCCATCTTCTGCGACCTGGTCATCTCTTCGGATGACGCCAAATATGGGCAGCCGGAGATCCAGGTGGGGGTGTTCCCCCCCATTGCCGCACAGATCATGCCCCGGATTATCGGAAGAAAGGCGGCCATGGACCTGATCCTGTCGGGGAGAATCATCTCCGCTCAAGAGGCCCTGAACATGGGCTTAATCAACAAGGTCGTGGGCAAGGAAGAACTGGATGCGGCGACCGGCGCATTCCTCAAACCCTATCTCAGGATGAGCGCCGAGGTCTTGAGAAAGACCCGGAAGGCCGTCATGGCAGGTCTCATGGACGATCTGGAACCGTCCCTCAAGGTCATCGAGGGCATCTATCTGGACGAACTCATGAAGACCGCTGACGCCCAGGAGGGGCTGAAGGCCTTCCTGGAAAAGCGGAAACCTGAATGGAAAAATGAATGAGGATTGAGAGGCCCTGATGACGCCGGGTCGTCAGGGCCTCTCCTTGATGTCAGTTCCGGGTCTTCACATTGGACTTGATATAATCGATGATCTGTGTGGTGGTCGTCCCCGGGCCGAAGATCTCTGCAATGCCCGTCGCCTTCAAAGAAGGGATGTCCTCATCCGGGATAATCCCGCCGCCCACTACCAGCATGTCTGTTACGCCCTTCTCCTGCAAGAGTTCCATGACCTTTGGAAAGAGATAATCATGGGCCCCGGAGAGGATGCTCATGGCAATCACGTCCACATCCTCCTGAATGGCAGATGCGACAATCTGTGAGGGCGTCTGCCTCAGGCCGGTGTAAACCACCTCCATCCCGGCGTCCATCAGGGCCGAGGCCACCACCTTGATCCCCCTGTCATGCCCGTCAAGTCCCGGTTTTGCCGCCAATATCCTAATTTTCTTGTCTTTTGTCATGTCCCATCTCTCCCGCTGCCTGATCCGCAGATTCCATAGATAGCCACAGCTGATCACCACGCATCATCAAACCACTCGCCATTCCCCCAATTCCCAATCAACAATCGATTTATCCGAGGGTATTGACCGGCTGATATTCACCGAAGACCCCCCGCAATACGTCACAGATTTCTCCGAGGGTGGCGTAGGCCTTGACGGCCTCCAGGATGAAGGGCATCAGATTCCGGTCCCCCTCGGCCACCTGTTTCAGATCGGCCAGGCATTTCTCCACCACTTTGCCATCCCTTTCCGATCGAAGCTTTTTAAGCCGCTGGATCTGTGCTGTGCGGACCGCCGGGTCCACCCTCAGGAGATTTTTCGGCTTCTCTTCCGCCACGTGGAATCGATTGAGTCCTACCACGATCCTCTCCTTCTTTTCGATCTCCCGCTGGTATCTATAGGCGCTGTCCTGGATTTCCCGCTGCACAAAGCCCTTCTCGATGGCCGCGGCCGCCCCCCCCAGCTCGTCGATCTTCCGGATGTACTCGCCGGCCCGCTCATAGATCTCACGGGTCAGCTCCTCCAGATAGTACGATCCGCCCAGAGGGTCCACCGTATCGCTCACACCCGTCTCATAGGCGATCACCTGCTGGGTCCGAAGGGCGATCTGCACCGCCTCTTCCGAGGGGAGACAGAGGGCCTCATCCATGGAATTGGTATGGAGCGACTGGGTGCCTCCCAGGACCGCTGACAGGGCCTGGAACGCCACCCGCACGATATTGTTCTTGGGCTGCTGGGCCGTGAGGGTGCACCCGGCTGTCTGTGTGTGAAAGCGGATCATCATGGATTTGGGGTTTTTCGCCTTGAACCGATCCTTCATGATCTCGGCCCACAACCGCCGCGCGGCCCGGTACTTGGCGATCTCTTCCAAAAAATCGAGGTGGGCATTGAAGAAGAAGGACAGCCTGGGCCCGAAGGTGTCCACCTCCAGGCCGGCCTCCAGGGCCGCCTGAACATAGGCAATCCCGTTCGCCAGGGTGAAGGCCACCTCCTGAACGGCCGTTGAACCTGCTTCCCTGATATGATACCCGCTGATGCTGATGGTGTTCCACATGGGGACGTGATCCCCGCAATAGGAAAATATGTCTGTGATGATCCGCATGGAAGGCCTGGGCGGGAAGATGTAGGTCCCCCGGGAGGAATATTCCTTCAGGATGTCGTTCTGGATGGTGCCCCTCAGTTTATCGGCTGAAACGCCCTGCTTTTCGGCCACGGCGATGTACATGGCCAACAGGATGGCCGCAGGGGCGTTGATGGTCATGGAGGTGCTTACCTTGTCGAGGGGGATCTGATCGAAAAGGATCTCCATATCCTTGAGCGAGTCTATGGCCACGCCCACCTTCCCCACCTCGCCGATAGCCATTTCATTGTCCGAATCATACCCGATCTGGGTGGGAAGGTCGAAGGCCACGGACAGACCTGTCTGGCCCTGGTCCAGCAGGAACCGGTACCGCCGGTTGGATTCCTCGGCCGAGGCAAAGCCGGCATACTGCCGCATGGTCCAGTACCGTCCCCTGTACATGGTGGGCTGAACCCCCCTGGTAAACGGGTATTCTCCGGGGAGACCCACCTCCGACAGATAGTCGGCATCGTCCCTGTCAACGGGCGTATAAAGCCTCTTGACCGGGATGTCTGAGGTGTTGACAAATGCAGCCTTCCGTTCCGGCCGCTTGCTCAGGGTCTTTTCCACCGCTTCCGACCACCGCTTCAGGGCGGTCTGCAAGTCCTCATGACCTTTTTGATCCGTCATCTAAGCCTCCTGATTGCCATCTGAATAACGCTCCCAGACCTTACGGGTTTCAAGAGAAAGTATTTCAATACCCTAATATCTGTCAAACCTTTTTTAAACAGCCCCGCACGAAGATTTTTTCCCTGGTTGCCTTGATTTTGATCTTGACAACGGATTATAGCTTCATTATAGCTACACTTGAGGGTATCACAAATCAGATGCTGGCCCCCTTTTTCGGGACAGCACAAGATAAACGATTTCTGGAGAGGATATTGCCATGACTGTGGATGAAATATTGGACCTGCTGTACGGGGTCCTCCGTACAACCGGCATATACAATTTCCAATGGAACCTAATTATAATGTGGGGCATAGGATGCCTGTTCATTTACCTGGCCATCGCCAAGAAATTTGAACCCCTCCTCCTCCTCCCCATCGGTTTCGGGATCTTTATTGTCAACTTCCCCCTGGTCCCGTTGATGGGCTACTCCGATGGCCATGCCGAGCTCCTCCAGGTGTTTTACCACTATGGGCTGCAATGGGAGGTCATCCCCTGCGTCATTTTCCTGGGATTGGGCGCCATGACCGACTTCGGTCCCCTCATCGCCAACCCCAAGACCCTTCTGGTGGGGGCCGGGGCACAATTAGGGGTATTCGTCACCTTTACGGGCACGATCCTGGCAGGCTTCACCCTCAAGGAGGCGGCCTCTGTCGGCATCATCGGCGGCGCAGACGGGCCCACCACCATCTATCTGACCCAGCATCTGGCCCCCCAGCTCCTGGGCCCCAATGCCCTGGCGGCCTATTCCTATATGGCGATGGTCCCTCTGATCCAGCCGCCCATCATGCGGATGATGACCACGGCAAAGGAAAGAATGATCCGTATGCGTCAATTGAGGACTGTCTCGAGGCAGGAGAAGATCCTCTTTCCGCTGGTCACCGCAGCCATCATCGCCCTCCTGGTCCCATCAGTCATCCCGCTGATGGGTATGTTCATGCTGGGCAATCTCATGAAGGAGAGCGGCGTCGTCGGCAGGTTGACCGAATCGGCCCAGGGGTCCCTCATGAATATCGTTACCATATTCCTGGGGATATCGGTTGGCGCAACCATGCAGGCGGACAAGTTTCTGAGCTGGAAGCCCCTCTTCATCTTCGGCCTGGGTCTTATCGACTTTGCGGTCTGCACCATCGGCGGGATCCTCACCGTAAAGGTCATGAACCTCTTCCTCAAGGAGAAGATCAATCCCCTCATCGGGTCGGCAGGCGTCTCCGCAGTGCCCATGGCGGCGCGCGTTTCCCAGGTGCAGGGGCTCAAGTATGACAAGACCAATCATCTCCTAATGCATGCCATGGGGCCCAACCTGGCAGGGGTTATCGGCTCGGCCGCGGCAGCAGGCATGTTTATCGCCATGTTTGATTAGCAGGTATTCGGATCCACATATGTATTTGCAACCGTTCAACCTATATCTTGAAGGTGATGAAACATGAAACAATGGATATTGTTGCTTTCGCTCGTGATTTTTTTGCCCGTCTCCTCCTACGGTGAGGACTTTCTCGGTGCCCCGGTCATTCCCCAGGGAACGACCACCAAAAGGACCGATGCCCGATTGGAGATGAAGGCCGGCCTGTCCCACGACGAGGTCGTCGCGTTTTACAGGGAGGCCCTGAAGGACTTTAAGGATATCAAATTCAGGAACTGGAAGGACGCCACCTATATCGAAGACGACGGCAGGATGCCCTGGCATTCCATCACGGTCTTAAAAGGTGGCGAAAAGGGAACAGAGATCACTATCGTGAAAGATAACTGGTCGTGGATTATCGGGACCCTCGTGCTTCGATTTGTAGGGGTTTTTGTAGTCCTCATGATCCTTTTATTAGGGATGTCTCTTTCCGGGAGCATCATCTCCAGATCAGTAAAAAGCATGGAGGTGAAAAAGGCGGCGACCTGAGACGATGGAGGCGTTCCCCGACGCCGGCGCAATAAAAAACGCCGGAGAATATAACGTCCTCCGGCGTTAGACTATCGTGACAGAGGGATGTTCGATAAGACCATCCCCTGCAAGCATCATTACCCCAATATGATCAGGACGCCCTCCGCTTCAACCGTGTCGCCCTTTTTGCATTTGACCTCTTTGACCGTTCCGGATGCCTCGGCTGAAATGGGCAGTTCCATCTTCATGGCCTCGATGATCACGACCTCGTCCCCTTCGTTCACAGCATCACCCACCTTCACCTTCACATCGATTACCTTCCCTCCCATGGGAGCAAGAATTTCGCTCACGTCCAATACCTCCTTATATTAATGATATGTTTATTAAATAAACTGATTTTAATTTGTCTTAAACAACAAATCAACTCTACCCAGCACCATGTGTCATTCCCGCTATGTGCATCTCAAGCCCGCGGCCTTCCGCATGCTCTGGCGTCGGCAACTTATAACATTGAACCGGCACGCCTTGTCAAGCACAATATCCCGGAGCCGGGCTGCTACCCCTTCTCGAGGACCCGCACATCCACCTTCCCTTCAAAGGCCTTCTGAAAACGGGCCGCATCCTGGGCATCCCCCACGATCGCCCCGTAATGCATCGGAATGGCCAGTTTGGGCCTGATGGCAAGGGCCGCCTTGACGGCCTGCTCCGCGGTCATGACATATGTCCCGGATACCGGCAGAAACGCGATATCCACCTCCAGGTCTTTCATTTCCGGGATAAAGTCGGTGTCGCCGGCGTGGTAGACCCGGACCCCTTCCGTCTCCACAACAAATCCCAGCCACCCCTTCTTTTTGGGGTGGAAATCCTTGTCAATGTTGTACGAGGGAACGGCCTCGATTTTTACGTCTCCCAGATCGAGGACGTCCCCCGGTTTCATCACCCTTATATCTCCGGTAAGCTTTTTTGCAGAGTCCTTTTCCGTGACGATAATGGTCCTAGGTCCCTGAATTTTTTGGATATCCTCAGGCGAACAATGATCGAAGTGCTCATGGGAGATCAAGATCAGGTCCGCTACAGGACCCCCAGCGATCTGATAGGGGTCGAAATAGATCGTCTTGCCCGCGTCAATGCGAAATCCGTCATGCCCCAGCCACGCAATTTTATCGGCAAACGATGGTATCATCTCACCACCTCCTTCGAAAAATGGTCCATCATCTTCTATTGAGGCTCTAGAACGATCCTGTGATCCACCAGGGAAAAGCGCTTGGGCCTGGCGCGGATGGTCTTTTCCTCGCCGAATATGCTGACCATCTTTACCTCACCGCCGCTGTTTTCCAAGGATTCGATGTCCTCAAAAAAGATCTCTTCCTTCCCGTCTTTCAAAATATAGGCCGTTGATTGGCACATTTTCACATCATCTCCTTTACCATTTCAATCACCTGATTCACCAGGTGGGGCAAGGGGTCGCCCGACACCCCCACGAGTCTGATCCTCTCCTGTGTCAGGGGAATCAGGATCTTTATTGCCCTGCTTGAACTCACGGCAGACGCCATTTCAGCGGTTACTTCGCCCATCATGGCATTGGTCATCAGTATACCGAGCGGCCCGATGATCACATCGGCAATCCGGCTGGTACACAGGATGGCATTTTCCCCGGTCCCGCCCCGGTTTGCCCCTGCCTTCATCATCTTGGATGTTGCGATCGAATTAGTCCCGAGCGCTAAAATCTCCGGATCAAGCCCGATGGATTGCCTCAACCCCTTGATGACGGCTGCCCCGATGCCGCCGCCCTGTCCGTCCATAACCATCAGTTTCATGCATACCCCTGTCTACCAGGCGCCGCCCTGCGCCCAAAAAAGAATTTGCATCGTTGGTAAAAAAAATATATGTAACCGTTAACGGGTTCAGAGGTTCAATGTATTTTCAGCGCTCCAAATATGGTTAGGGTCAACCACTTGGCGCCTTGGGGGCCATTGAGAGACAGACCGCCACGGGCTGACCGCACAGGTCGAACCGCTTGATGATTCACATCCTGAGCATAACAGAGGCGTTGAAGACTGTAAAGGCCCATCCCTACGTTGCATCCCCCGCCGCCGGCCGGAAGAACGATTGGTCTGAGCGAAAACGGGACATTTGCCGATGAGGTTTCAGCGCTCACATGTAGG
>CAYPDL010000107.1:0-14011 GCA_964409475.1 uncultured Desulfobacteraceae bacterium
CGTGAGCAGAACCGCCATCTGGAAGCATATGAAAAAATGGGATATCCCGCTCAAACGGCCGGATGACGTGCCGGGCACATCTTTGCCAACGAAACGGATTTAATCTGTCCTTTCGAGTTCAAGGGGATAAAAGGCGTACCATGCTGTATAAACGAGCAGTCGATCACCGCTTTTCTCTCGCCCCACTGGTCCCCTGGCGGGCACTTTCAAGGCCCATCCTGTGGGAGCGGGTCTTCGGGAGATCGGCCCCCCTCGCCGTTGAACTGGGATTTGGTCTGGGGGATTATCTAATCCGTATGGCCGCTGCTAACCCGGATAAGGACTTTATCGGGGTGGAAATAGACTGGTTTCTGATCCGCCGCACCCTTCAGAAACTCACGACAGCCGGGGTAAAAAATGCGGCCCTGGTTCAGGCGGGAGCCCCCATGGCCCTCGACCGGCTCTTCAGACAGGCGTCTATCGAGAAGGTCTGGGCCATGTTCCCCATCCCGTGGCCCAAAGCGCGTCATGGAAAAAAACGCCTCTTTTCAAAATCCTTTATACGGCTCCTCAACAGCAGACTGGTCCCGGAAGGCGAGGCCTTTGTGGTAACCGATGATCGGGAGCATGCCCTATGGATACTTAAAGAGGGCATTGAAACGGGTTTCCAGGTCCACAGCGAGATAATACCCCCGCAATTCGGCACCACGTACGAGGAAAAATGGAAAAAGGAAGGGCATGATCATTTCTATAGAGTTTTTTTCGACAAGCAGGAGCATATTCTTATTCCCGAAAAGGAGGAGACTGCATTGCAGACCCGCATCGTGCCATCCTTTCGCATGGAGGACCTGAATCTGGAGCCCATGAGGGGACGCGCCACGGTCATCCCGAAGGAGACCTTGTATGACCCGGTCCAGCAGCAAGCAATGGTGAGGGTGCTCGTCATAGAGATGGATCTTTCCCAGGATATTTGGATCGAGATCATCTGGAAGCCCTCAGGCTGGCATATCCGGCCCGCCAAGGGATGCAGCATGATCCCCACCCCTGGTGTTCAGGAGGCCCTGGATCTCCTTCAGGGACAGATCCTCGGGAAGGGGGGGGCCACCACCTATCGGATCATCCGGTCTGACCTCCAGTCAGCAGGGGTTTTCGCCTCGGAGGGAAGCGGCCGGGATGAATAATGACTCGCAAATTCGATCCATGTGTCATATAATTTTTTCATACACACATAAAAGGAGCGATGGCCATGCCCAATGGACAAAAGGAAATGCAGGTGAAATTCCCGGACCACTTACAGCCGGGCGCCTATGCCAACAACATGGTGGTCTCACACACCAAAGAGGAATTTGTCATGGACTTTCTGATGGTAGCACCGCCCGCGGGCAGCGTCACCTCACGGGTGATTGTGAGCCCGGGTCATATGAAACGAATCTTGGCGGCCCTTCAGGATAATATTGCAAAATATGAAGGGATGTTCGGTGAGATTCAACTGGCAGAAGCGCCAAAGGCAACCATCGGGTTTCATTAGCCAACTCAGCTATTTTCCTATTGATGATGATCAATTAGCTTGTTCCAACCCTGAACCTTGAACGCTGAACTGCTTAACCTGGGTTTTAATTAAATCTCCGTGTCTCTGTGTCTCCGTGTGAGACCTTTTTGGTTCCGGCTTGTCCGGGTTAGGGAGGCAACCCATTGACCCCTTCACGCACCACCTTGCTGCGTGTCTTCATTCCCTTTGCCATCGGCTATTTCTTCTCGTATCTCTACCGCGTGGTAAACGCGGTCATCGCCCCCAATTTGGTGGTGGATCTCAACCTGAGTCCCGGTGACCTGGGACTTCTCACCTCCACCTATTTTTTGACGTTTGCGGCCTTTCAACTCCCCCTCGGGGTGCTCCTGGATCGGTTCGGATCGCGAAAAGTCGAGGCCTGCCTCCTCCTGTTTGCCGCCGTGGGCGCCTTCATCTTTGCGAGGGCCAACAGCGTGCCAGGCCTCATCGCCGGTCGCGCCCTCATCGGCTTCGGAGTCTCCTCCTGTCTGATGGCCGCCTTCACCGCATTTGCGATATGGTTTCCAAGAGAACGATTGCCCCTCGTCAATGGCATTCAGGTGGCAGTGGGGGGGCTGGGCGCTCTGACCGGCACGGCACCCGTGGAGGCGGCATTGCAGATATCGGACTGGCGAACCCTGTTCACGCTCCTGGGCATACTGACCCTCGGGGCGGCGGCCGCCATTTTTTTTGTTGTTCCGGAGCGCAGGGCCGAAGGGGGCGGCGCCACCCTCAAGGAACAGGTGCGCGGCATTGGCACAGTATATAAAAGCCCTGTTTTCTGGCGCATCGCCCCCTGGGCCGTAACCTCGCAGGCCACATTTATGGCGGTTCAGACGCTGTGGGCAGGACCCTGGCTACGGGATGTGGCAGGTTATGAGCGGATGGCTATGGCCCAGGGGCTGCTGCTGATTGCAGCGGCAATGGTGGTCGGATTCGCCCTGATCGGGGCCCTGGCCGCCCGCCTCAGCAGGTCAGGGATCAACCCGCTTTACGTCTCCGTGTCCGGCATGGGGGCCTTCATGGTAATACAGGGCCTCATCATCCTCCATGTCATATCCCTCACCCTGCCGCTCTGGATACTATTCGGTTTCTTCGGGGCAACCGGGGTCCTCAACTACGCCATCCTGTGCCAGAGCTTTCCCGGAAACCTGGCAGGCCGCGTCAACACGGGCCTCAATGTCATGGTATTTGTAGTGGCCTTTGGGGGTCAGTGGGGGATCGGCGAGATTATCAACCTGTGGCCCATCCTGCCGGATGGAAGATATGCCCCGGCTTCTTATCAGGCAGGTTTCGGCCTCATGCTTGCCCTGCAGGTCCTTTCCGTCATCTGGTTCATCGTGGCGGGCACAAGAATGCGCGGGAAATTCGTGGACCCGGGAAACGAATAAGATTGCCCAAAGAGTTCGGGGTTCATCATTGAACCCCGCGGACAAAATCACCCACGGATGCCACTCCCTTTTCCTCGACCAAGCGGATGGTCTGGCTTCCTATGACCGCGATATCCGCCTTTCCCTTCAGAAAATCCACATCCTGCCGATCCTTGATCCCGAATCCCACAGCAAGGGGGAGGCCCGAGGCCTTGCGGCATCGGCCAAGATAGACGGACAAGTCATCGGAAAAGGCCGTGTCTGCTCCGGTGACCCCTTTTCGTGCTACGCAATAGATGAAGCCCCGGGCAGAGGAGTTGATCTGTTTCATCCGCTCATCCGATGTGGTGGGTGAAAAAATAAGGATGGGGGAGATATCGTTCATCTGCATCGCCTTGAGGTAGTCATGGCCCTCTTCGACCGGCAGGTCGGGGATGATGGCCCCAACCAACCCCCTTTTGGCCATGGCGGAGACGAATTCATCGACGCCGTAACAAAAGGGGATGTTATAGTAGGTCATGAACAGAAAGGGGATTTCAAAGACCCGGGCAACCTGTTCGGCAAAATCGAGGCAGCCTTCAACGCTGACCCCCCGTTTAAGCGCCTCCTGATTGGCGCGGACGATCACGGGACCATCCGCGATCGGTTCGGAGAAGGGGATCTGCAACTCCATCAGGTCAACGCCAGAGTCCACCATTGTCTCGATGATTCTGAAGGAATCCTCCATGGAAGGATATCCGATCACGATATGGGTCATCAGGAGGATATCCCTTTTCTGCAGTTTGTTGCGGAGATAGACCTCAAGCCCCATGCTCATTCTCCGGGATTTTTGATCTTAGCCATTAATTCCTTCATAAGGAGAGGGTCCTTTTTTCCCGGCCGTTCTTCGATGCCGCTGTTCACATCGACTGCAAAGGGCTTCACTTTAGAGATGGCGTCCCCGATATTTGAGGGATTGAGCCCCCCTGACAAAATGACCGGGATGCGCAACCCCTTGGCCGTAACGGCAATATCCCAATCAAAGGTTTGTCCCGTCCCCCCGGCCCTCTCATGGCAAAAGGCGTCCAGCAGCATGGCCCTGATCTTTCCCTGATAATGCCGGATCGATGGAAGCATTGATCCGTCCCTGATCCGGAAGGCCTTTATAGCGCGGGGCATGAACTCGCCACACGCCTCCGGGGATTCCTCACCATGGAACTGAATCAGGTCAAGACCGCAGAATTGCATGATCTGCCTCACCACATGCGGTCGTTCGTCCACAAAGACCCCGACCGTCTTCACAAAGGGGGGCACGCCATTGATCATCTCACGCGCCTTTTCGGGCCTGATCCTTCTGGGGCTGGGTGCGAAGATAAAGCCGAGTGCATCCGCCCCTGATTGAACCGCCATTTGTGCATCTTCAAGACATGTAATGCCGCACACCTTAACCCTTGCCATTGCCCCTCCCGGCATCGACCAGTTCCCTGGTCTTGGTCGCTATGTCACTGCTCTTCATAAGTGCAGTTCCCACCAGGACCGCATGGATATTGCTTTGCCTCAGTCTGCCGATGTCCCCTCCGTTGGAGATGCCGCTCTCGCTGACACAAATACACCCATCCGGGATCAGGGGGGCCAGATCAAAAGTAGTGCCGATATTCACCTCAAATGTAGCCAAATCACGATTGTTGATCCCCATGATGTCCGCCCCGCACTCGACCGCGGTCTCGAGTTCTTGCCTGTTATGGACCTCGGTCAGACAGGCCATTTTTGATTCCCGGGCCATGGTCAGCAGTTCCTTCAGCCGGTTGCACGACAGAATGCCGGCAATCAGGAGTATGGCATCAGCGCCGCAGCACATCGACTCCTCCACCTGGATGGGATCAATGATAAAGTCCTTGCGCAGAACAGGGAGGGAGATCGCACGCCTGATGCGTGGCAGGTAGCTGATGTCCCCATGGAAAAACCGTTTGTCCGTAAGTACGGAGATGGCCCTCGCCCCGGCCTCCTGATATATCCGGGCAATTTGAACCGGATCGCCACCTTTGAGGATAACCCCTGCCGACGGTGACGCGAATTTGATCTCAGCGATCAGGGTAATCCGGCCCTGTCTGGAGACAGCGCCTCTAAAATCGCGGACAGGGGGAATTTCCTTATCTTTATCAGTTGACAACCCTTTTTCCTTCAGGCTTTCGACTTCTTTGCGTTTTTGGGCCAGTATCCCGGCTAATCGAGGATTCATGTGGGACACCCTCATAGATCGTTCAGGACAAAGTTCCTGCATCGCTGGGTAAAATCCACGAGGGAATCGAGTTTTTCCCTGGCCCGGCCCGAGTCAATAGAATCCCCTGCCCTTTCAATACCCCCTTTGAAGTCGTGGTCAAGACCTGCCGCCACAAATGCGGCCGCGGCATTGAGGAGGACCATATCGCGTGTCGGTTTTTTCTCGCCGTCCAGTATCTCCCTGATAATAATGGCATTCTCTCTTGGACTCCCGCCTCTTATCGCCTCGGGGGCCGCCCGCTCGAAGCCGTATTCCTCGGGCGTCATGTCAAAGGTCCTGATTTCCTCATTCCGGAGATGAGATATTCGGGTCGGGCCGCAGATACTGATCTCATCGAAGGTCCCCTCACCGCATACGACAAACGCCTCCTTGGTCCCGAGTCTCTGAAGGACACGGGCCATTGTGTCGGTCAGCCCGGGTTCATAGACCCCTAAGACCTGGGCAGAGGCCCCGGCCGGGTTGGTCAGCGGGCCGATAAGATTAAAAATAGTACGGAGACCGATTTCCCGCCTCGGTCCGGCAGCGTATTTCATGGCCCCGTGAAAGAGGGGCGCATACAGAAACCCGATCCCCACCTCCTGTATGCACCGTTCCACGTCGCTGCTGGTCACGTCGATCTTCACCCCCAGCTTCTCAAGTACATCAGCGCTTCCACAATGGCTCGAGACCGCCCGATTTCCATGTTTGGCCACCTTGACCCCGGCGCCTGCGGCCACAAATGCCGTAGCAGTGGAGACATTGAAGGTGTTTGTGCCGTCCCCCCCGGTGCCGCAGGTGTCAAGGATGGTCTCATCCTCCACATTGATCTCATCACGGTCAATGTTGACCACGTGGTTATTGAGGCGCACTTTTATCGCCCTGTTTCTCATGACCTTGGCAGCGCCCGTAATCTCGTCCACGGTCTCCCCCTTCATCCTCAAGGCCGTGACAAAGGCCCCGATCTGGGCCTCTGTGCCCCTGCCGCTCATAATCTCCTCCATGACCGCCGCCATCTCCGCTTCCGTAAGGTCATTTCCTTTGACCACCTTTCCAATTGCCTCTTTGATCATGATCTTTTCCTCCTTGTGTTTATGTGTTAAATAAGGTTCGTACGATCTTGGGTCCTTCCCTTGTTAAAATAGATTCCGGGTGAAACTGAACGCCCTCCACCTTGAGTCTGCGATGGCGGAGTCCCATGATTTCCCCCTGCTCTGTCCAGGAACTCACCTCCAGACAATCCGGCAGTGAAAACCGATCTACGATCAGGGAGTGGTAACGCACAGCCTCGAATGGGTTGGGCAGGCCTTGATAGACGGTCCGGCCGTCGTGAAAGATGAGGGAGGTCTTGCCATGCATCACGCGATCGGCCCTGACCACCCTTCCGCCATAGGCCGCGGCAATGGATTGGTGCCCGAGGCATACGCCCATGACAGGGATCTCCGCTCCAAAACAGCGGATCGCCGCCACCGATATGCCGGCTCGGTCCGGGGCGCCGGGGCCGGGCGATACCACAATCCCTGAAGGGTTTTCCCCCTCAATCCGGTCAAGGGTTATCTCATCATTTCTGAAGACCCTCACCTCCTGATCCATCACTTGAAGGATCTGAACCAGGTTGTAGGTAAAAGAATCATAGTTGTCGATCACCAGTATCATCTCTTTTCGCCTCTTCGATGCTCTTGAGCATGGCCGCTGCCTTTCTCAGGGTCTCATGGTATTCCCCTTCAGGAGAAGAGTCGGCCACGATCCCCGCCCCCACCTGAACAGAAAGCCTGTTTTTGGTCACAGCAATGGTGCGGATGGTGATGCAGAAGTCCATGTTCCCGTTGAACCCGAAATAGCCCACCGCGCCGGCATAGGGTCCCCTTGGGGTCGGCTCTAATTCGTTGATGATCTCCATAGCCCTGATCTTGGGCGCGCCCGAGACCGTGCCGGCGGGAAAGGCCGACATGAAGAGATCAAAGGCGTCTTTGTCAGGGCTCAACCGCCCCTCCACATGGGAGACCAGGTGCATCACATGGGAGTATCGTTCAACCTCCATGAGCCGGGGCGCCGTGACCGAGCCCGCCACCGCCACCCGGCCCACATCATTTCGCCCCAGATCCACCAGCATGACATGTTCGGCCCGTTCCTTGGGATCGGAGATAAGCTCCTCTTCAAGTGCCCGATCTTTCGCAGGCGTATCGCCCCTGGGCCGGGTGCCGGCAATGGGACGGAGCTGGATCCTGTTGTCCATCAGCCGAACGAGGATTTCAGGGGAGGCCCCGATCAATCGGATCTCTCCGAAATTGAGATAGAACATATAGGGAGAGGGATTGATGCTCCTCAGATTTCTGTAGAGGGCAAAATCGTCGCCGGATGCCGTGCCCGACAGCCTCTGGGAAAGGACCACCTGGATGACGTCCCCTGAAACGATATATTCTTTGGCCCTCCTTACCGCTTGCTCGAACCCCTCTTTGCTGAAATTGGAGCGGAGTTCCGAGAGGGTAAACGGGTCTTCATTATTAAGAGGAACCGGTGCCTGGAGTAGATCGATGGTCTCATCAATATTCCGGCGGGCCTTGCTATAGGCCTCCTTCAAATTCGTCTCATCCTCGATATGGGTAAGTGCCACCACCTTCACTTTGTGCGTCAGGTGGTCAAAAATGATCAGCCTCCCGGAGATTGTAAAAACGGCCTCCGGCAACCCCTCATCTTCATGAGCGCCCCCTGGCAGCCGTTCCCATTTTCTGATCAGATCGTAATTGCAATACCCCACAAATCCTCCCTGGAATGGCGGCATCAGACCCGCCTCAACAGGCCTGAATCTCCGGCATAGCCCCCTTAAAACAAGAAGGGGGTTGGAGGGATTGCGAATCACCTGTTTATTGCCTGACCTGTCCACGACCTCTGTCTCATGGCAATAGGAAAGGACCGTCAAATAGGGCTCGTAACCGATAATACTGTATCGTCCCCACCTCTCGCCCCGGTCGGCGCTCTCGAGAAGGTAGGAATAAGGCGTATTTTTGACCCTCAGATAGACCGAAACCGGCGTCTCCGTGTCGGCCATAATCTCCTGATAGAGCGGTATCACATTGCCCTTCTCTGCCATTTGCTTGAACTCAGAAAATGAAGGTCTTATTTCCAAGGCTTTGCTCCACAATAAAAAAGGGCCGTGGGAACTTTCGCCCCACGGCCCTTTGTATTTGCACACCAAACAAAAAGACCGTGGGCCCCCGGGAGGGGCCCACGGTCTTTGATCTTTCGATATCTTTAGACTATCTCAACGCAGACGGGCGAACCTCCCTGTTGAAGCTGCGCCACCACCAGTTCCTGAGATCCATCACCGAGATTTGTCTTGTCTCTGCATCCATGGTGGTAATTCATAGTCCTGCTGAAGAATAATGTCAAGAAAAAAATGAAAAGTCCTTTGGAGGATAGGGATAGGGGACGTACATCATTTTATCACTTTTTAGTCTCGATAGTGTATTGTCGCTCTCGTACCAAATGCGCCCCCCTTTTCACGGCGTTGCTGACCGCTCCAGCTTCTCCCCAGCATCGGCAAGCACCTGGGCTACAAAATCACCCTGTCCCAGGATCCGCTCATCCCCTTTCTGGCAAGTCCCTGCCTCCCGCAGTGCCTTCACCCCGGTCCACCCTCCCTGGCTGCGCAAAAGCCCCCCGCCGATCAGGTCAGGTCTTTTCCCCTGTTCAATCCCTTCTTCCACAAACTGCCGGTATCTGTGCCTGGCCCTTGCACGATTCTCTCCAAACTGGCCAAGCACATAGTCCGCATCCTGCCACTCCTTTTTCGTTTGGCCCAAAATCACACTGTGCCCTCCATAGGGATATCTGCACAGCTCCTCATAGTTTCCAACCAGTCCGGCCCTCAAGGGATTCGGGTGGATGTAACGGACCAGTTCCAGAAGGTAAGGATCCTTTTCACACAAGATGGATTTGTAGCGGTTTTGGAAAAGATGGCCGCAACGGTGGTGGTCCCGCTGAAAGCGGGATTAAAGGTGACAGCATACCCCGTCAGGAGGCGGCGCATCACGGAGGACAAAAGGGCGCTGCCGGTCCTGAGCAAAAGGTGAAGGCATGGTTGGGAATCAGCGCCCAGGCATAGCACGTTGTCTGGGTCTCACCCAGAATAGCACCGAGCCGATCCAGAAAATCTTCCCGGTCGGCATCGCCAAGAAAGATTCTCTTCCGGGCGATTCCACGCCCTATCACATGATGCAGCGCGCCTGATGCGTTTATCCTCGTTTTTCGTGGCATGCAGACTTCCTACCACATCCAAACCAAATCAGCAAATGATAAAATAATGTACGTCCCTCATCCCCCCATCACGTCATTTTCCTCCTCATATCGAAATGTTGTAGAAAGATCTGCATGTCGCTGACCGATTTTTTGAATCGGATCCAATCCTTGAAGAGTTGTCGAAGGTTCGAGGGCTCAACGCTCGCCTTCTTCAGGGTCGGTTTGATACTATTGAGGTCGTTCAGCAGATGATGCATGATGTCCAGGGAATAATGAAGGCTATTGATCAGGGGTAAATTGTGTCTTTTCCAGTACTGACGTCCCAGGATAGCGCAATCCAGAAGCATGGTCCTGAGGTCAAAATCGAGGTGTACTATCCGCGATGCGAGCTGCGTCAGATCTCTTTGTCCCTTTTCCTCGGCGTCGACCGCCCTTCCCTGCCCCAGGACCTCTACGTACTCTTGGACTTTATCCGTATCCAGCATGAGCCTTTTAAAATCCTTTTTCATTAATGAATTCAAGGTGTCCCTCCTTCCGCATCTGTTATCTCAGATAATCCAGGGGTCTCCCTGCACATTTTCCGTATTATCCGCGCCCATCTTTCAAACTGCCTGAGACGAAAGGCCTTTCGCGTACAGACGCCCCATTGGACAGGACCGGCATTTCTCAAGACCAAATTTGCGCGCCATTTCAAACTCGTTTGTCGGAACCGCCGATTCCGTCTTTCTGGAACGGAGATAGCGAAGGGCGCAGGCATGCCTCGTGATATGAAGGTTCCCGGGCTGACGGGGACAGCGGATCAGCTCGAGGTCCAAGGTGCTTCTGAACTCTGATGGATGTGGCGCCGGCATTTTCTCCTCCTCTCCGGGTAGAGAATATCCCTCAATCGGGTATCCCAATTCATTATTAGTTGCATTTTTGGCAAAATCTGCGGGCATAGGCGCTTCCAAAGCATTCCTCCACAATGGTAAAGATCTCGCCTGTATCCATGCCGCTATTCCTTAGATCCTGGATGGCCTGATCGAGCATTGCCGCGAAGACCTCTTCTGACATAACCGATTTCTTTGACATGGCGTCTCCTTTCTGGATAAGACCTCAAGCAGGTTCAAATTTGCGAATCCCTTTGACCCGTTTCCCCCGGGAATGGAGGGAACGCATCCCTTCCTGAAAATTCACAGCGAGCGCATTCCCAGCTGCTTGCATCGGGGTTCTTCAATCTGTTAAAGAAATCCCTTGGAGTTCCTCCAGGGGGAGGCTTTTGTGAGACTTAAAATGATTATATTCGTCGAACCTTACGGCAACCCTTCAGAAACATTACAATCCGGTAATGTTCCTTGATACGACAGCGCCATTAAGGGGTAATCGGGTCGTGTTCGAGGCTTGATCGGGGCGGGATCTTACTTGCAGATCGGGGAAAATAGAGGGGCGTCACGCTATTCGCCCAGTTTCTCGATAATCCTTACCAACTCTTGAAATCCTTGCTCCATTTACGTCTTAATAAAGTGCGGCCAGGTGTGCCGCTCTCGCCCCACTCACGCACCAAGATCGCTCTCCTGCCTGCCTTGCCAGTCGCGCACCGCCCGGTGCAGGGCCTGCGACACCAAACGGGCGCATGGCCCCTTGTCTTCGGGCAGCCCCGCATCTTTACGGGCCGGGCCTCCCGCCTGAAAAACTCTCTTGCCTTTTGGGCGTAGGCCTGTTCCTGCTCCGTCAAGAATATCGATTCCATGTACTATCCCTCCTTCCGGTTTTTTTTGATCCGTCTGGCCAAGGTCAATCCGCGGGTTGCCCATGATCAGCGATTTCACGAACAGCTTTTTTTGCTCTCGTCGCACGCCGGCATAGGATTCCATGAAATCGCCCAAAAGGATATCGTCCCAGGTTCCTGCCTCCAGCGTCCGTATATGGGTCCCTTCCAATGATGCTCTACCGATGGGTATGGTGAGTCCTCCCACAATATACGTCTCCATGTCACAGGGAATGAGTGTAACGCAGAAGGTCAACTTGTCAAGAATGATGGATTTGTAGAAGGTCCATCTACACGCCGAGGGCATTCCCGAAAATGTCTCTATGGGGTGGTCATGGAAGACGCAAGATGGTATATTGGGGAGATCAGGACCTTTGATCAATGCCAGCATGTCACCTCTCATGGCGGCGCCACAGGATCGCAGCTTTTGAGGGTTACCGGTGGTCTGATGAAACCTAAAGGGATGATACAGATAGGCCTCTTTTCCTTGGCAATGGTTGTCTTTCTGCTTGCCCCATGGAACACCCATGCCTGGGAAAAGCTTGCAGAAGGCCTCTTTGTGGGGGAGTTTGATCCTTCAAGAAAATCCCCGGTCTCCAATGATTCCATTGTGGTCCTGAAGATCAATCCGGAAATCTATGCATTCAGACTCCTTTCGACCTCGGAGCACGGTGATAAGCCCCGGACGGCCCGGCAATGGGCCGATGATTTTGGCCTGTTGGCCGTGATCAACGCCAGCATGTATCAGGAAGATGATAAGACCAGTACCGGGTACATGAAGAATTTTGGCCATATCAATAATGGGCAGGTCAATTCCAGGTTTGGCGCCTTCATGGTCTTTCATCCCAATCGCCCCGGAATCCCCCGGGGCCAGATCATTGATCGGTGCCACCAGGGCTGGAAAAAGATCATTCAAGAGTATGATACGGTAATTCAGAACTACCGGATGATCAGTCTCGAGGGAGACAATGTCTGGAAGCCGTCCCATAAGATCCACAGTGCCGCGTGCGTGGGCATGGACACAGAGGGACACGTCCTGTTCATTCATTCTCGCTCCCCCTTTTCCGTCCATGACCTGAACCAGATCCTCCTGGGACTTCCCATCGCCATCAAGAACGCCATGTACGTGGAAGGGGGCCCGGAAGCCACCCTCTATTTCAACGTGAACGGGAAGGCCCGTGCGTGGGTGGGCACTTATGAAGTCAACGCGACCGAACACGACCCGAACCGGTGGGGTTCTAAAATCCCGAACGTCATCGGCATTGTGAAGCGGAAATAGAAGCATAATTTGCCCCTTTTCTCTTTCAATAATTTGCCCTGGTCCGACATCGGCCCCGCCGGCCCCGGGTCCCGTCAGGGACTGCGCAAATAATGCGCCGTCCCTTTCCGGAAAAATGTTAGACCTTTTCAAAACAACATGCGAAAAACTTGGGAAGCCTTCTGAATCCGGGCATACTCCCGGGCGCTTTGGCTGCCGGCTCATTTTGATCCGCTTCCACAAAATCGGGCCTTAAATCCCGGTGCTGCAGATAGAGATGCAGGCGTTTGGTAAAGTTCGCTTGCCTGTATTCATCCAGAAGATCACTCGTTGTCCGTACCATCTTGTTCACCTCCTTCTTGTGCAATCAATCGGTCCCCGATCCGGATCTCCAGTTCCTCACATCATCGAATTCGATTTTCTTCTAAAATACTGCTTGATGTTTTGAAGCGGAAGTGGCATATATGGCATATGGAATGTCGATCACGTCAAAATGGGGGCGGGTAGTATGAAAAGGGTTACGATCCTGGCCATGTTCAACACCATGGCGTCAACGGTTATGGGCCCCCTGGATATTTTTTTTCAGGCCGGGGTCATGTGGAATTATTTCCAGGGGGAGAAGCCGAGGCCCTTTTTCGAGACACAGATCGTTACGACTGACGGGAAACCCTTCAGGTGCTTGAACGGGACGATTATCTCGCCGGACGGCTCGATCCACGATGTGGACGCCACCGATCTGATCATCGTTTCGTCCATCCTGGATATCGAAAAGACCCTGAAATATCAGGGTGAGTCCCTTGATTGGCTGACGCATCATTATGGACGGGGCACGCACATCGCATCCATATGCACCGGCGCCTTTGTGCTGGCAGAGACCGGGCTTCTGGACGGGAAGACGGCAACGACTCACTGGGGTGCCGCGCATGAATTCAGGCAAAGATATCCCCGGATCAATCTCAAACCGGAGAGACTTATTACGGACGAGGGGGATCTTTTTTGCTCGGGCGGCATGAACGCAGGTTCGGATCTCTCCCTTTATCTGGTCGAAAAGTACTGCGGGCATGAGGTGGCCCTACAAAGCTCAAAGTCCATGATTTCAGACATCGGGCGCACCCTTCAAACCCCTTATTCTATCTTTCAATTTCAAAAAGACCACACGGATGATCAGATCCTGTCCGTTCAGAAACTTATGGAGGAAAATTTTGATGAGAGCTATCCATACGAGGCGCTGGCACGCAGATTCGGGATGAGCCGCAGGACATTTGAGCGCCGGTTCAAGTCCGCGACCGGAGACACGCCATTGGTTTATCTCCAGCGGGTCAGGGTTGAGGAGGCCAAAAGGATGATGGAGACACAAAACCTTTCATTCGATGAAATCGCCTACAGTGTCGGTTATGAAGACGCAAGCGCCTTCCGGAAAATATTCCTTAAGCAAACAGGTCTGCGTCCCACAGAATACAAGAGGCGATTTCAGAGAGTATAATCCCACGAAAAAGCGGCGCACCCACAAAGATAAGTCCCTGACGATTTTCCCATGATCATGTAAATCTGCATTGAAAATTTAAATCATAAGAGGCATTCGACCAATGACTGGCAAAGATCTCATCATCAGACTTCTGTCCACGCCGGACAG
>CAYPDL010000108.1:0-13886 GCA_964409475.1 uncultured Desulfobacteraceae bacterium
GCTTGCCGTTGGATGCCTCTTGACTTTTTTCCCTTCAGCACGGTATTCATCTGCGGAGCGGTGATCCTGATGATCGGCACCGGCATATTCTGGAGGAACAACTGAAACATGAACATGAAGATATCGCCAGGTTCTTTTGAGGTGGACCTGTTCCCGGAAGAGGTAAACAGCCCGGACCACCCGTATGCCGCGCAATTCAGGGAGATTCTTGAGAGTGTGGCAAGGGAATACGAGTGTACGCTTATCTCCTTTGATGTAAAGATGGGGACTGTAACGTTTTCTTTTGACAGCGATGAACTTACTGCAGAAATTCTCCAGATACTGAATCAAACTGACTAAAGCAAGCTAACCGGGACAATCCGGAACCAAAAAAGCCTCTCGCCAAGACGCCAAGTTTTTGAGGGACACGTTTTTTATGGTTTTCTTATGTAATGTAGCGCCGAAGGCATACATTAACTTTAGTCACTTTAGGCACTTCTTTTTTCCCCATGAAAGCAAACCTCGATCATATTGCGGTGGTACTGGTTCAGCCCCAGATCCCTGAAAACATCGGGGCCGCGGCCAGGGCTATGAACAACATGGGCCTGAGAAGGCTCGTCCTGGTATCGCCCAAAAACTGCGACCTCTGCCGGGTACTCAAGACAGCCACCGGGAGTTCCATCGATCTGGTGGAACAGATGGAGGTGTTTGACGATCTGAAAGAGGCGCTTGCGCCGTATCATCATATTGCAGGGACAACGGCCCGCACCGGGGCCATGCGGCAGACCCTGTCCTGGCCCAAGGGATTTGCCCGCGAGCTGGTCTCCCTCTCCCAGAATAATCTGATCGCCATTCTCTTCGGGCCGGAAGACCGGGGGCTTTCCAATGACCATCTCCGTTATTGTCACACCATCGTTACGATTCCCACCGCCTCCTTTTCCTCCCTGAACCTGGCCCAAGCGGTGATGATCGTCTGCTATGAGCTTTTCTCGGCCACACGGGAGAAGGCTGCGGAGGTCGAACCGCGTCTGGCCAACAGCTTTGAACTGGAGGGGATGTACGGACATCTCAAGGAGGTGCTGATGAAGATCGGGTTTCTCGATCCCCAGAATCCGGAGCACTGGCTGCTGAATATCCGGCGGTTTCTCTCCAGGTTCCCACTAAGGGCCCGGGAGGTGCGGATCATCAGGGGCGTGTGCCGTCAGATAGACTGGTACGCGTCGCATGTCAAAAAGACGAACATGAATCCCTCTGTCAGCGGGAAACGTACAACATCCAACGTCGAATGAAAAACAGATGCCTGTTCAGGCGAGGAGGGCGTCCCAGTCCAGGGCTTTGAATGTCTTATGGAGGAAATGGTCATCGTCAACAACGTTGAATGAGAGATCGGTAAAGAACCTCCCTGCCATAGTCTGCACCTCTGACAGCGGGATGACCGTGTCTTCCGTTCCATGGTAGATGAAAACGGGTATGGGAACCTTTTCTTTTTTGCCCGGGGCGGATTCGATCATGTTGGTGGCAGGGGCAAGCAGGATCATCCGTCTGACCTGCGAAGGGTTCTCCATGGCGAAGAGGGCAGCCATAAGCCCCCCGAAACTGGACCCTACGATCCGGATCTCCGATTTGCCGGAGAGGATCCGATTCAGTTTTTCCATCCGCTCCGTTAGCGGGCCTTCAAAGTCGGGAAGGATCATATCGGGGTATTTATCCCGAAAAAAGACCGCCTTGGTCCCCTGATTGCTGCTCTCCAGACCGTGGATAAAGATGCGGTGGATCATTACCCACACCCGATCTTTTTTCTGCGATGACTCTCGTGGGCCTCGGCGATTTCAGTCTCGGTCGCCGGTCGAACGGCCACCACCTCCCCGTCCACGAAGGCGGCGATGCCGGCCATCGGCTCGTTGAAGTCCACCAGCACCGTATCCTGTCTGACCTCCAGGATCTTGAAGGAGACCAGACTCCCCATCTTCATCTGTCGATAGAATTTTCCTTCCCGGAGACGCTGTTTCACCAGCCCCTGTTTGGGGATCTCCCGGATCAGGGCGGGATCATGCTCGCCGTAGATCTCGCTAGCGGGTATGTGGAGGGAAAATTTCTGCCCCACCGATGCCCCTTCCAGGGCCGCTTCAAGTGTAGGGATCTGTTCCTCAACCCCGAAGATGAACCGGGTCTTTGTTTCAGGCTGCTCCTTGAACTCGCCCGGGGCGATTTCGGTTTTAAGAGAAAACCGGATGGTTACGGCCATATCCTGTCTGATTGTCTCCATGGCTTTTCCTGTATCGACTCATTGGATATCAAGGATTTCAAATTGCTGGATGCCGCGAGGGATCTTTATCTTCACCTCATCCCCGACAGATCTCCCGATCAATCCCCGGCCAAGGGGCGATTCAATGGATATCTTTCCGTTTTCAGGGGCCGATTCATAAGGCCCGACCAGTTGATAGCTGACCTCTGCCTCTGTGTCGAGGTCATATAAGAGGATGGTCCGTCCAAAAACAACGCGGTCGGTCGGGCCGTCATCCATATGGATCACTTCAGCCTTGCCCAGGGCCTCCTGCAATTCATTGATCTTCCCCTCTAAGAACGATTGTCGTTCCTTGGCAGCATGATATTCCGCGTTCTCGCTGATATCCCCATGACTCCGTGCCTCTGCAATAGCCTTTATATTCATGGGTCTCTCGACGGTTTCGAGGCGTTTCAGCTCATCTCTCAGCCTTTCGAGGCCCTCCTGGGTGATCGGCATTTTTTGCATATCCACATCTACTCCCTCAGAAATGGTATTTGGTTAATTGTCCACCCGTTGTCATTCGGTTGTTGTTCAACGGCACTAAAATCCCAATGCCAGCCCTGCCTGCCGGATGCAGAAGGACACGGCATAGGCCACCAACAGATTGAAGAGCATGGAAAATCCGGCCCACGCCCACGAGGTCTCCCTGCGGATGCTGATGACAGTGGCGATGCAGGGGACATAGAGCATGGTAAACACAATCATCGTAAAGGCCTGCAGGGGGTTCCAGGCCGGGTCCTTCTTCAGCCGTTCGGAAAGGGACCCGGTTTCTTCAGGATCAACTTCGCCCAGGGAGTAGGCGGTTCCGAGGGTGGAGACCACCACCTCTTTGGCCGCGAAGCCGCCCACCAGCGCAATATTGGTCCTGTATTCAAACCCGAGGGGCCTGGTAATAATTTCCAGGCGCTGGCCGATCCATCCGGCAATGGTCCCCTTGAGGGCGGTCTGCTGCTGCAGTTGATCATGATAGCCTATCTGGTCCCTCAAGGCCAGATATTGATAAGCTGCCTTGAGATATCTTTCATCCCATTTTTCCAGATCCGTTTTCCCTTCCTCCAGCTCGGAGGCCGCCTGCGCCATAATCGCCAGGCCAAGGTTGTTTGTGAAATCATTGGGCGGTGTTTCCCTGTTTACCCCCGTAGAGAGCATTTCATCCAGCGCGGTCATATCTTTCTCGCTCGTTATAAGCCCCTTGATGTCAGGGGACCGGAGAAAGTCATCAATCAGATCCTTTCGATCTTTCTCAAAGTCGGCGATCTGTTTCTCAGAAAGGCCCGGGAAGGTCATCATGGCCCACAGAACGACCGAGAATGCCAGGATAACGGTCCCTGCCTTCTTGATATACTGCCAGGTCCTCTCCCAGGTATGAATCAAAAGCCCCTTGAGGGTGGGGGCCCGGTAAGGGGGCAGTTCCATCACGAACGATGTCTTCGGACCCTTCAGGATGGTCGCCCGGAGGACCTTGGCGGCAATGAGGGCGAAGAGCCAAGAGAGAAGGGTCAGAAGAAACATGATGCGGGCCTTGTCCCCGGAGAAAAAGGCCCCTATGAGCAAGGCATATACCGGCAGTTTGGCCCCGCAGTTCATGAACGGGATCACCAGGAGGGTGGCGAACCGCTCCTTGGGGTCTCTCAGGACCCTGGTGGCCATGACGCCCGGGACCGCGCACCCGCCCGAGATGCCGCCGCTG
The DNA here is from genome assembly GCA_964409475.1 of uncultured Desulfobacteraceae bacterium. GTDB lineage: Bacteria > Desulfobacterota > DSM-4660 > Desulfatiglandales > Desulfatiglandaceae > AUK324. The sequence goes on from CAYPDL010000108.1 coordinate 3,957, forward strand.
ACAATCAGGGCGATGACCGAGTTGCCGTGGAGTCCGAACCATCGCAGGACCCTGTCGAGCATGTAGGCGATCCGGGCCATATAGCCCGAATCCTCCATAATGGCAATGGCAAAGAACATGAACATAATGAGCGGTACAAAGCCCAGGACCCCCCCGACGCCCCCGATGATGCCGGAGACGATCAGGGACTGGAAGATGCCCTCCGGGACCATCGCCAGGACGATCCTGGTGAGGCCGTCGAAAAAGGCCTCCAGCCAGAGGATCGGCAGCTCGCTGGCCCAGAAGGTGAAGGAGTACATGCCGTAGAGGACGGCGACCATGGCGAAGGGCCCGATGATCCGGTTGGTCAGTATCTTATCTATCTTGTCCGACAGATTGATGCGCGATTCGATCTTTCTCCTGACCACCTTCTTGGTGATGCCCGCTATGTACCCATAGCGGTGGTCTGCAATGATCGCCTCAGGCTCCTCCTCCAAGGTGTTCATGGTATGTTTGTAGATATCGCCGCATATGGCCTCTATCTCCTGTCCGAGGGGCGGGTCCCTTTTGAGGCGTTTGGTAATCTCACTGTCCATTTCGAGGCATTTCAGGGCGCGCCACCAGGAAGGATATTTCCTGTCATAGATCTCGGATCGCTCGATGATGGCAGATATCTTGTCAATGGCCTGGTCGATGTCCATGCCATAGGAGATGGGGGCGGCCTCCCACCGCGGCTTCTCGTCCGTTAATGCGACCACCTTATCCAAGAGGTCCTGAATCCCCTTGTTGGACCTGGCCACCATCGGCACAACGGGCGCGCCAAACTGGGATGAGAGGGCCTGGGCGTCGACGACAATGCCCCGGGACTCTGCCATGTCCATCATATTGAGGGCAATCACCAAGGGAACCCCCAGTTCCTTGAACTGCACGGCCAGATAGAGATGCCTGTCCAGGCTTGAGGCATCCACGATATCCACCACCAGGTCCGGTCGTTCATCGATCACAAAATTCCTGGCCACCAGCTCTTCCAGAGAATAGGCGGTCAATGAATAGGTCCCCGGCAGGTCCACTACCTCGATTTCGCACCCCTTGTGAATGACGGTGCCGTATTTTTTTTCCACGGTCACGCCGGGGTAGTTGGCAATATGCTGGTGTGCGCCGGTAATGGCGTTAAAGACCGTGGTCTTGCCTGCGTTGGGGTTTCCGGAGAGGGCGATGGTGATTTTTTTCTTCATGTTCATGAACCGAATAAACCGGAATTGCGAATTTAGGGATTCAGGAATTCAATCCCTAAATCCCTAACCCGGACAAGCCGGAACAAAAAAGGTCTCACACGGAGACACCCCAGTGAAACAACCAATGTGAATGGTTTCACGGGGCAGGCAGAGACACGGAGATTTTATTAAAAAATACTTTTGTTGCGATTCTCCTCAATTCCCCACCCCCTCTGTTTCCGGCACATCCACCTCTACAAAGATGTTGCTTGCCTCGTTGTTCCTGAGGGTCAGGACAAAATCTCTAAGCTTGACCGCGACAGGGTCCCTGAGGGGCGCCCGGCCCTGAATCTTGATAACGGTTTCAGGGACCAGCCCCATCTCTCTCAGTCTCCTTCCCATATCGCCGGTTGCGGCAACCTTTTTAATAATGCCCTCCTGGTTGTCTGACATCTCCCTCATTTTAATGACCTTTTTCATGGCGATCGTACACTCCAGTTTCTCAAAAAGCGCCTTCCACGTGGCGTCTTCAGTGCAAGTCTATGTTTGAAGGCGCAAGGCACAAGGCGTCAGGAGCAAGGTTCAGGCGCCCTAAATAAATACCCCGTATCCCATCCTAATCATCCACCCATCCAGCATCGTAGACCAGAGGACAGAAGTCAGAGGTCAGAGGTCAGAAAAGGCGTCATCCCAGGATCTCCGCATCCCCGCATGCCAGCATCCAGTATCCAGCAACCAGCAACCAGCATCCAGCCCTACGGCACCAGTATCAGAGATTCGCGGACCAAGGCCGACATCTCGGGGGCCGCCACCAGCAGGTGCTCATCGATTTTCTTTCCATCCAGGTACTCATTGACGAAAAACCCCTCTCCGTCCATCCGGTAGATCTTTGCCCCCGATGCCTCGACGATCACCCGGGTCGCGGCCAGATCCTGGTAGGTCTCATGAGCCAACACCGCGGCGTCTGCCTGGCCACCGGCCACGTAACAGAGATGGGCGGCGGTGCAGCCGAGGCTTCGAATCTTTCCTGGAAATGATGTTTGATAGTGGTTGTGAAACCGTGAATAGGTGAGGAGAACGCTCTCGTCATTGATTTCCGAATGGCTGGAGGCGTGCATCTCATGGCCCCCACGGTAGGCCTTCTGGCCGGCCTGGGCATGAAAGAGGTCGCCTGTAACAGGCATATAAAAGGTCCCGAAAACGGGCCAGGAATTTTCCAACAGGGCCAGCGACATCCCCCAGATCGGGACGCCTCCCTGAAAGTTAGCGACCCCGTCCAGGGCGTCAAAGACCCACAAATACCTCTCGTCTTCGTGACTGTAGCCTCTGTCTTCCTGGTGATTGGTGAATATGCGATGTTCAGGAAAATGGGCGGCAAGCTGGTCCTGGAAAAAATTGGAGAGCCGGAGCTCTGCCTCGGTCACCAGTTCCTCGTCGAATCTGGCATCCGGCTGTCTCTTGCCATAGTAGGAAAGGGCGACCTCTCCGGCATCGCGGATGGCCTGCATGGCGAAGTCTGTCAGATGTTCGATTGAATTCATTTCTGCTACCAAACGGTTACCTCTCTCTGCTGGATCCTGGATGGTTGATATTGGATACGTGATACTGGATACTGGCATTTTCAAGTTTGGAGTTACGAGTTTGGAGTGCTTGAATTTAAAAATGGAGAATTCCGATTCTAACTCCACACGCCACACTCTGAACGCCACACTTCTTTACGCCTCATTCCTTACGCCTCACCCCAAAATGGACCTCGATACAATCGTCTTTTCCATCTCCTTGGTCCCCTCGTAGATCTCGAGTATCTTGGCGTCCCGGTAGAGCCGCTGGACCTTGTATTCGTCGATGTACCCGTAGCCCCCGTGCATCTGGAGGGCTTCGTCGGCGCATCGGACCGCCATCTGGGCGGAAAACCACTTGGCCATGGCAATCAACCCGTGGTCCACCTTGCCATGATCCACAGACCAGGCCGCCTCATAATAGAGGTTCCGTGCCGCCCGGATCCAGGTGGCCATTTCCGCGAGCTTGAACTGCGTGACCTGAAACGAGGCGAGAGACACGCCGAACTGGTGTCTCTTTTTGGTATGCCGGACTGATTCCTCGAGCGCGGCTCGGGCCAGACCGACGGCCTGGGCGCAGATGTGGAGCCGTGTCCGGTTGAAAAAGGCCATCAACTCATGGAAACCATCGCCCTCGTTCCCCACCAGGTAGCCTAACGGCACCCGCAGGTCGTTGAAGGAGAGTTCCGCGGTATCCGAAGCCCGAATGCCCAGCTTGCCCCGAATCTTGGTAGACTCGTATCCAGGCGTCTCGGTCGGTACCAGGATAAAGCTGTGCCTCTGGTAGCGCGATGGATTTTCCGGATCGGTCTGACAGTAGACTAACATATATTTGGCCAGATTGCCATTGGTAGCGAACATCTTGGTGCCGTTGATGACCCAGTGGTCGCCATCCTGGACCGCGGTGGTTGCAGCGCCTGCAACATCACATCCGGCATCGGGCTCTGTAATGGCGGTCGCCAAGATCGCCTCTCCTGCCACTAATTGCGGAAGGACGAGCTTCTTCAGCTTTTCCGAACCGAACAGGCCGAGGAGTTCGGAACCAAAGGTAGCGGATAGAATTGCCTGGCCGATGCCAGGGTCTACTGCCCAGAACTCCTCAGTGATCAGGCAGTGTTCGAGAAATCCGTAGCCTGCCCCGTCATAGGCCTCATCGATAAAGACTCCCACAAATCCCAGTTCACATGCCTTTCGCCACAGATCCAGATCAAAGGTCTCATTGCGGTCAAATTCCTGTGCCCTGTCCGGAAATTCCTTGGATGCGAATTCCCGGGCCGCCTTGATAATATCCTGTTGCTCTTTGCTCAATGAAAAATCCACTGTCCACTCCTCATGCGCCTTCCAGTTTGTTTTTCAGGGCATCGGCCACCTTGAAAAGATCATCCGCTACCCCGTAATCCGCCACCCTGAAGATAGGGGCCTTCCGGTCCTTATTGACCGCAATGACCGTGCCTGCACCGGTAATGCCGGCCACGTGTTGAAATGCCCCGCTGATGCCGAGGGCCAGATAGACCTTGGGCCGGACCGACTTTCCGGAGGTGCCCACCTGGTGAAATTTGGGGAGCCAGTTTTTGTCCACCACAGGCCGGGAGCAGGAGAGGGTGGCCCCCATCCTGTCCGCCAGCTCCCGGATCGTTGCGATATTTTCCTCTTCCCCGACCCCCCTTCCGATGGAAACCAGCAGGTCTGCCTGGGTAATATCGATCTCCCCGGCCCCGGTATCCACAAACTCCACAAAGGTCTTTCGAGGTTCGGCCAGATCGCCGGGCACGTCCTGTTTCACGACCTCTCCCGATATCATTTCAGCATCATCAGGGGGGAGGAATGCCCCGGGTCTCACGGTGATCAGATAGCCGGCCGACTCTTTGAAGGACACCCTGCTGAAGAGCTTTCCGCTATAGATCTGGCGGATAACGATCGGCCGGCCATCCTCCGCCTGAATATCCACGCAATCCGTGGCAAGGGGAAGGCCGGTCTTGACGGAAAGGGCGGGGGCAAGGTCCATTCCCCACGAGGTATGACCGATCAGTGTCATGAATGGGCGATCCTCTTGGATGACCCGATTCAAGATCTCCTTATACAGATCCGAGTCAAAGGTCTCCAGCCGGTCGTCCTCAAAGACCAGCACCCGGTCCGCCCATTTCGCCAGTTCATCCGCAAAGCCCGTATCTTTGCCCGCCAACAGCAGGGCGGTCAGGCGGTGGGAAAAGGCCCGGCAGAGTTCTCTGGCCTTGAAGAGCATCTCGAAGGTGATCTCCCGGATCTCGCCTTTTCTGTGTTCTGCAACCACGCATATCTCGCCCATTTATATGCTCACCCCCTTTTCCTTGATAATTTTGATGAGTTGTGCAGCCACTGAAGATGCGTCGCCCTCGATCATCTCGGCCCCCGTAGTCTCGGGCGGGAGAAAGACCTCCTCGATCAAGGTCATGGGTGTAAGGTGGTCCTCTGAGAGCCCCAATTCTTCTAATTCAATGACGGCAAGTTCCTTATTCCTGGCCTTTCGGATCCCCATGATAGAGACATATCTCGGCTCATTGATGCCGGTCTGGACGGTCAGAAGTGAAGGCAGCTGTATCTTTGCGATTTCATCCATACCGCCTTCAAGCTCCACTCTTATGGTAGCGTCATCCCCTTCAGGTTGCACGCCAGTTACGACAGCCGCATGGCTCAGACCCAGCTCTTCCGCCAACATGACCCCAACCATGCCGCTGTTATCGTCATCCGCCTGGACCCCTGTGAGCACAAGGTCATATTCCAGATCTTTAATAACCTTTGCGAGGATTTTAGAAATCACGAAACCGTCTAATTCGCGTTCTCCCGGATCGATCCGGATGGCCTTGTCCGCCCCCATTGCCAATGCCCGTCTCAGCACATCCTCGGATTCATCATCTCCGATGGTAATCGCGGTGACGGTTCCACCTTGGGCCTCTTTGATGCAGACCGCCTCTTCCACGGCATAATTGTCCCAGTCATTGATGTGCATGACCAGGTCTTCCTTTTCAATCCCCGTCCCTTCTTTGTTGATTTTCAGGTCAGCATCTATGACCTCGGGGACCTGCTTCACGCAGACGATAACATCCATGGTTATATCCTCCAGTTATAGAGTTGACTCAATGGAACAACATCCTTCGTAACATTTTAGCCTCTTGATAGAAGATATCGCAACATGATCGGGCCTTTTTCACATGCCTAACGTGTTGCTATCCTTCCAGTATTTCTCAAGCCCCTCGGTATAGGGCATGAATGATCCTATTTTTCTTCACTTTCAGTGGGCAGGCCCAGGGCCATGACAACAAGTTCATTTAAATCCACTACCCGCAGTGTATCCTCCAGGCTGGCGGTCTTACGGGCATCTTCCAGCATTATCAGACATAAGGGACAGGCCGTAATAACTATCTCCGCACCGGTTTGCGCGGCCTCCCTTATGCGTATTTCCGACATCTTGATTTTTGAATCCAGATCCTGCTGCCACATGCGGCCCCCTCCCCCGCCGCAACAGAGGCTGTTCGCCCTGTTATGCGACATCTCAACCAGTTCAATTCCGGGAATTGAACGAATTACCTTCCGGGGCTCATCATAAACCTTGTTGTGACGACCCAGATAACAGGGGTCATGATAGGTCACCTTGATATTGAGCGGCTTTTCAAAACGGATAGAGCCCTCTGAAACGAGTTCCCCTATAACCTGTGTATAGTGCCGGACATCAAAGTCAACATTTTCATCAGGCGGCCTCAAGGCCTGAAAGGCCGGGTATTCATTCCTGAATGTATGAAAGCAGTGGGGGGACGACGTAACAACACGACGGATGTTGTTGCGCCCAAAAAGGGCCAGGCAGCCCTCCATCTGTTCTTCAAACAGCCCGTCCTCCCCCACTCGACGGGCGATGTCCCCGCAGCAGGGCTCATTTTTGCCCAAGGTGCCGAAAGAAATCCCGGCATGCTTGAGTATCCTGGCAAATGATCTGGCCAGATCCTGAGCCCGGGTATCCAGTGCGGTCGTGCAGCCGACAAAATAGCACAGTGCCTCCTTTTCTCCCGTCTTTGTGAGATCAGGGATTTCCAGATCCTGTGACCATTTTGCACGATTTTTTTTCGATGCCTCCCACGGGTTATTGTACTTGTAGAGTTTTTCCAGAGTCTGGCTCAACAGCGGGGGCACCTGGGTGCCGTCTTCCACGACTCTGCTCCTCGCCCGCTCTATGACCTTGGGCGTGGAAACATAGACAGGGCATACTTCCAGGCAGGCCCGGCAGGTGGTGCAGTGCCAGACAATTTGAGGATCAAGATCCGGTTTTTCTGCTTTTCTTGTGTCGCTCCACCTGGCAAACCAATCCAGGCCTTTTAAGGGATGATATCTGAGGAGAAGATCCTCCCTGGCGGCTGCGATGAATTCACGTGGAGAGAAAGGTTCCCCGGCCCCGGCTGAAGGACAGACCTCCACGCAGCGGCCGCAACGGGTACATGCGTCGAAAAAAATCATTTGCCGTCTGGAAAACACCTCTTCATCCCCGGTTGCCGTTTCAGCGGGCATCGGAAGATCGGGCCGGTTCTCCATGTAGATACTCAGTGGCGCCGCCAAGACATGGAAGAGTTTGCAGAAAGGGATCGCTGCTACGAGTCCCAGGCTCAGAATGGCATGGGACCACCATACATAGGGATAGATGGAAAGGGCCCCACGAGGGTCAGGCCAGAAAAGACTTATCCCGTGACCGATAAATGACCACCCTCCCCATTCGGGCCTTTGGGCGGACAGGCGAACTCCTTCCACTAAAAAACCCGACAGGACGACCACAAGAAGCCAGACAGGAACAACGAGATCTTCGATTCGTCTTTCAAGACGTGTTACACGCTGGAGGTATCTGCGCACGAGGGCCCAGGTGAGCCCGATCGTGAGCATCAACCCGAAGACCTCAAGGCATAGGGAGTACCCGATATAGACGGACCCCTTAAGAAAAGGATACACCCAGTAGTCGGCGGAGATCAACACGGTTCCTGCAAAAAGGCCCAGGAACCCCCAGAGTATCAACAAATGCATGGTCCCCGCGGCAACATCGCCCCTGAAGACCCGTCGACCCAACAGGCCGTCCAGAAAAAAATCAAGAATGCCCTCTGCTGAAAACCCGATGCCCTGGCGCCTTGCACCCTTTGACCAGACAGATACGTGGGAAATCACCCCGAAGACAAACACTGCCACAGCCAATGCCGCCAGGATGTAGAAGATCCAGACCGATTCGATTGACCAGTAAGAAGCCCTGTAAGGAGTCATCATTACAAAATCACCTCAATATACCTTTTGTGAAGATCTCCACAAACGAGTTTGCCAATTCATCCAATCCTACATGCCCTTTTTTGTCGTACCATTTGATGGTATAGTGCACCATTCCGAGGAACGCGAATATGGCGACGCTGGGGGGGATCTCTTTTGTCAGTTGATGTTCGACCAGTTCTTCGAGGACCTCCTTGAAAAGGCGAACATAACGCCTCTGCTTATCCACCAAGATGCGGCGGTGCTCACTGTTCAATGAACCCTGCTCATTAACCAAGAGTATGAGACGCTCCGGGGCCCCGGCATAATACCGGGTATAGAAGTGAAGCATGTTGTACAGCTTGTCTCGCGGGAGGAGGTCTCCGGTGCAGATCTCCTTCAAGGTGGTCAGGGCATTGTCCACGGCATCGTTCATGAGCTCGAAGAGGATGTCCTCTTTGCTCCGGAAGTAATGATAGAGGGATGACTGGTTCATGCCGAGCTCGCGGGCGATTTCGCGCATGGACGTGGAATGATATCCCTTATATGCAAAAAGGGGTGCGACGACGCGCTGAATCTCCCGAATTTTCTCGCGGTTTTTCAGGCCTGGCATGGTGGATCTCCCTCATAGCCAAACAAACGTTTGATCGAATATTGGAAGGTACCACCGGATCGCGCGCTTGTCAAGTATTATGATGGAGAGGGGAAACTTGAAATTTGAAGCATGAAAGCTGGGACGATCATCACGCCCCCTTGAACGTTCCCTTTCGTTTCTGCATGTAGGCTGCGACGGCCTCCATGAGATCCTGAGACGGGACGATCATGCTGGATCGGGCGGCATTGTACGCCAGGGATTCTTCCAGGCTGGCCTCCTCGTCAAAGCAAAAGACCTCCTTGGCGCCCTGGACCGCCAGCGGGGGATTGCCGGCGATCTCTTCGGCCATCTCCCTGCCTTTGATTTCAAGGGTTTGCCTGTCGGAGAAGACATCATTGACCAGTTGAATGGCCTGTGCATGGCGGGCATTGAACCGGTGCCCCCGGAAGGCGATTTCCCTGGCATGACCCTTTCCAACGACTCTTGGCAGGCGTTGCAGCCCCCCCACATCGGTGATGAAACCCAGTTTGGCCTCTGGAAAGGCAAACAGGGTATCCTGGGTGCACAGCCGGATGTCGCAGCAGAGGACCAGTTCCAGCCCGGCCCCGAGGCAGTGGCCGTGGATCAGGGCGATAGTAGGCCTTGACAACCGTTCCAGACGGGTGTGGACATCCTGTGTTTTCCTGACTTCCTTAAAAAACCAGACCTTTTGCGCCGCGTCTGGAGCCTGGCCCACTGCGGAGAAGAGTTCGTTTTCCGGGCTCAGATCGAGGCCCGCGCAGAAAGATTTTCCCGCTCCACTGAGCAGGATGACCCTCGCCTCCCCGTCTTCTTCCGCCTGTCCGATAGCCGTGTCAAGGGCCTTCCACACCACCGGATTGAGTGCATTTCGCTTTTCGGGCCGGTTCAGGGTGATGAGTCCAATGAGGTCCTCTCGATGATAGGTGACCAGGTTTTCTGCTTCGGTTGTCGGCATGTGATCCTCCCTTGAAAATGAAGAATGAAAATTGAAAATTCAGGCGCTCAGACACGCCATCCGGGAAGGGAAGTGGATACCCTGAGCTTCAGGCTCATCATAGTAGATCTAAAGCCGGATTGGCAAGAAATATGGTAAGGGGCTCTCGTTGGAAGTATGGAATCTTGTTTGCCCCGAAGAATGGGAATGCCTAAATTTCACCGGGCGGGGAACCTCTGAATCCAGTCTCAAAAACCCCCTCGACCTGTTGGACAGCCGAACCCGGAGACTTCAACGATGGGTTCTTTTACTTAAATTTCCACCTTTTTCAGCCCTCTCCCGGTGTCATAGGGGCGCGCGACACGCTCACCATATCCAGGC
>CAYPDL010000109.1:0-13777 GCA_964409475.1 uncultured Desulfobacteraceae bacterium
GCCCACAGTGGACCCATGCGATTGAACCAGCCATGTGAGATCAGATGAGATGAATGACAGCGGCTAAGTGATAGTGATAAGAAGTCGCTTTTTCCGGGGAAGACAGTACCGGAATGCCGATCGGCGGTCAAGCAAAAAAAGATGTAAAGCACGTTCTGCACGAGCGTCCCCTGCCCCTTACTTCCCCTCTCCTGCTAACGCTTCCCCACGCCATCACTGGTCGTCGAGGCATAGCTCGGGGCCGGAGCGTTTCGCTACTCCTTACTCCGTAGAGGACTTGGCTCAAAAGCCTCACCTCCTACTTCATGCCGGTTTTAACCCGCTGGTAAAAAAGTAAGAAACTGTCTGGGCAGCTCGAAAGCATGGTATGTGGGAATCCATTTGAAATCAAGCAAGTTTTGTCCTGCTCTGGCGACAGCCTTGAGATGGGGGTCAAGTCTGCTGTTGACTGTTTCGCTCTGAAACGACATAGGAAAGGCTATTGAAATTATGAAAAGAAAATATCCGAAAAACCTAAACTTAAGGACGGCGTTAAAGAGATAGAGAAAGATGAAAACTAACAGTCAACAGCAGATTTGACCCCTCTCCACTTACAAATATCACGAATGATTCTTGTTTGTGTTTGGTTTCCACTGAAGTTTAGTGTACGCCGCCGATCACCTGCCGTAAGGGCAACAAAACCGAGTGCTGCATGGCCCTTCCGGTCTGGTGGTCTGGCTGGTTATGTTAAGCCACTTGTGTATTTTTTTGCATACAGCATTTCTTGTGCTTTTTACCGCTGCCACAAGGACATGGTTCATTTCTACCGACCTTAGGTTTTTCATGCTTGACAGTCATATTATTGGAATTGCCCATACGAGGCTGAGATGCAAAGGCTTGTGGGTTTAGCAGATACTCAACCTCACATAAGTCTTCAGGCTCATCAGGCTCAAATCCCCCGACAAATATCCATCCGTTTTTATCACATAGCGATGCAATTTCCTGTAGTCTTGATTCAGTTTGAACTCTGAACCTTACCGGTCTATTTTTGGCGCCTAATTTTGCCATTGAGCTGTCTTCCTGTTTTTTCTGAGCATAATGTCAGCCGGCAGTTCTGCCGGGTAGTTTTTTTATTCTTCTTTCTGACCACGAATCACACGAATTTCACGGATAAAAAAAGCCTTTTATCCGTGGCATCTGTGTAATCCGTGGTTGCTGTCTTTCCTTGCGCGCTTGTTAACCTTCCAATTCTATCTCATTTTCTTCACACCATTGGCGGAGCGCCTGCTCCTCCCGGCTGTTCTCGATATCGTACCATGTTTCCAGCAGGCCTCTCTGCTCCAGTAGCTCTTTGTAGCGGGAGTAGGCCCCCTTGCGACGGAAAAACTGTCGGACCCTCTCATAATCGTCCGGAAGGTGTTCTTCGACGAACTCAAAGACCAGATTCCTCCCGAGATCAAGGTCATTCTTATGGGGGATTTCAATGCACTGGTCCCGATCAAGATCATCCTCATCCTCTATTTCGTCGATCCCGGCCATGTCCGAACGGTACAGTATCTTCCCGGTATCCTTGCACAGAAGAGCAGCGTTCATACCGTACATCGCCGAGGCGACATACATGAAAGCATTCTCGATATCTGAAAACAAAAATTTGGCCATATCTATCTCCGGGTAACGTTTGCATAAACAGCCGCAGGCGCCCTGCTCTGCAAAAACCAGGCGTGGTCTTCTTCGGCTACCCCAACCGAAACTTGATATCGCAATTTGCGATGTCATGTTACTGACTCAATTTGGAACTGACAATTCGATTAAGACTAACCCGGGATTCGGCTGATTGGATTGCAAGATTTCTGTGAACATCAGGCGGTACCCTAACCATAAATTTTCCGCTATACCGCCTGCACGCAATCGGTTCGGGAACGACCTCTTTGTTGGTCTCCATATCCTGAACAACATCAGCGACCACTTTTCGGACTCCTTTTAAGGCCGCCTCCGGGGTGGCAGCCAGCCAACTCAGGCTTGGAAATTCCGCACATAAACCGACATACTCCGTATCGTCCTCAGACCAGGTTACCCGGTATGTGTATCGATCATTTTGTAATGCCATGACTCACCTCCAATTTCTCAAGAGCCAAAAGCACCTGTTTCACTTGATATGCTTTTGCCTTCCCTTTATGATTCTGGATGTTTATTCTTGGATCTCCATGCCATGGAGTCTTGTAAACCCGATGGCTACCAGCGCCCTTACGGGGTTCCCCAAAGAAATGATCACAAATCTTGCACAAATCTTTGAACCGAACTTGTCTCGGATTTCGTCTCATTTCTGATATTGTTTCATCAAATTTTGTCATATCATTATAGTATCGCTATTGATATCAATGTCAAGAGGCAAGGTGGCTCTTTGAGAAAAAGTCTGGCCATATATCCTCTATTCCGGAAAGGTTTTGACGAAATGAATCTCCGTGAATCTCCGTGAATCTCCGGGACGTTGTTGACTACGTTGACTTATCCGCGCGTTGATCACCTATCTTTTCCACGCGTATTTCAAGGGACCGCAAAATACAAGACCCCACGTCTCTTTGTGAGAAACGGGGTTTCTGGATGCTCAGGGATCATGTTAATTCTCTTTCCCTCTCATCAGGTTGAAAGAAGAACAAAACCGGTCAGCGCGGTTGCCGGGTATTCTCTATAAGTAAACCCACTGAAAGTCAATGGATTCTGGTTCCTGAATACTCGATGAATTGGATGCTGGAATGATTAAGTGAAAAGGATCTTTCCTTAATTGCTCAGCGCACGATGCGCGCCCTTACGAGCGCCGCGGACTGTTCGATGAAGTAGGTTTTGAGTCGATCGAGATCCAGGTCACTCAGCATTACCGGCAGATCCCCTGGTCCCATCCGTTTGACCATCACGAACCTTTCCGGAATAACGAATTCAAGGCCTCTTAGGCCGAATCTCTCCCCGGTCTGCCTTATCAGATCAGGCACTATCAAGGCGTATCGGTCGACAGCCACGTAGAAATCGACAAAGTCTTTCGGATCAAAGCGGTCGGTCATGGCAAGGAGCTTCCCTGTCATCATGTTCAACAGGCTGTCAACCGTCAGCTTCCCGAATTTTTTCCGATCCTCAATGCTCCTGAAAGGGTAGGTCGTGAATTCCACTTTGAGTGTGTCCCGATCTTCAAAAGCGACAGAAAATATCCTGCGATCAAAAAGGCGCTGATAGCGAATGGCCTCTGAACCGGGGAGGTTGTTCATCAGCGCTGTCAGGAATTCCACCGGGGGCATTTGCTCTTCAGTGTCGGTGAACAGATCCAGATCCTCGGAAACCCGGTGTTCCATGAAGAAAGCGGAGAGGGCTGTTCCCCCCGTCAGGTAAAATGCGGACAGAATCTCTTCAGGCAGATGATCGATGAAGAGCCTCTGTTTTTCAGTCAGTATTTTGTTCGCCATTCTTTTCTCCAGTGCACACCATTCGGATGAATTCCTTCCTTTCGTCAGGGAGGTTGATCCTGTCAATCTCCCTCAACAGGAGGTCTTTGTCCTTCCTGCTGAGCCCTTCCGCCACAAAAGGGAAAAACTCAGCCAGCCTTCTGGCCCGCCACGCATCATCTTTTAGAGGATCAGCATAATCCCATGTCAGGTCCTTCAGGTCCATTTCAATGCCCTTTCATTTCTTTTCGCGACCCTGTTCCCATTTCAATCCTGCTCGACCCGAACGATGTGCCCTCAGCGGCCGGGCCTTTTCAGTCGCTCTCCCTGACCCAGCTGAAAAAATTCCGGATGGCAATCTCTTTGCCTTCAAATTCGACGCGATCATCGTATCCGGCTGTAATGATCTCAGCATCGGCCACATGGAATCTGTCCATGGCTTCGCATAAGCCCGAACATTCCCTTGTTTGATTTTTCTCATCGAGGTCCCAGCAGACATTGATCAGTTTATCGATCCGGGTCCACCGCCGTATGGAAGTTCTGACCGATGTCAGGCGAGGCATCCTACCACCAGGTCCCCCACCTCGCTTGTGGAACAGCCCATTTTCCCTGCATCGAGGCTGGCGATCTTTTCGTTGACCACCTGTTTGATGGCGGCGAGGAGCCGTTTCGCAGCCTCTTCTTCCCCTAAATATGCCAGCATCATCTGTGCCGCACAGACAGCTGCCAACGGATTGATCTGCCCCAGGCCCGCGTACTTGGGGGCCGAACCGCCGATCGGCTCGAACATGGCCGTCCCTTCGGGGTTGATGTTCCCGCCGGCCGCAATCCCCAGGCCCCCCTGGATGATGGCGCCAATGTCCGTGATGATATCGCCGAACAGGTTGCTGGTGACGATCACGTCGAACTGCTCCGGGTTCTTGATCATCCACATGCAGAGCGCGTCCACATGCTGGTAATCCACGGCGATATCCGGGTATTCCTTCTGTACCTCGTAAAAGACCCGGCGCCACAGATCTGACTCGAAGATGAGCACATTGGTCTTTCCGCAGAGAGTGAGCCGCTTTTTTCCATTTCTCTTCCTGCAGTACTCAAAGGCATACCGGATGCATCGCTCCACCCCTTTGCGCGTGTTGACGGACTCCTGGATGGCAATCTCATCCGGGGTCCCCTTTTTAAAGAATCCGCCCCCGCCTGCATACATCCCCTCGGAATTTTCTCTGACCACCACAAAATCGATACCCTCCGGGCCTTTTCCCTTGAGAGGGGTATCAACACCTGGATAGAGTACAACAGGTCTCAGGTTTATATAGAAATCCAGTTCAAAGCGCAGCCTCAAGAGGATCTCCCTTTCCAGGATCCCCGGGGATACATCCGGGTGGCCGATAGCGCCCAAAAAGATGGCGTCCATGGCCTTCAACTGGCGAATCTCGTCATCGGCTACCAACACACCGTCCCTGAGATACCGATCGCCGCCGATGTCAAAGGTCTTAAACTGGAGATCAAAATCTGCTGTCCTGGATACGGCCGTCAGGGCCTTTATCCCCTCGGCCACCACCTCCGGGCCGGTGCCGTCGCCCGGGATGACCCCGATCTGATAGGGTTTAGTCATGACCTTTCTCCCTGTGCCTGCTTCTTATTCCTGTTTTCAGGCCTCAGGGAGCGGACGGCCGTCCCTGCCCGCCACATCTCGGAATTCCTGATTTCGGCAAGTTCCTTTTCAAGACCCTCGCGGTAATCCGGGCGGCTGTTCGCATCGAGTACAATCCTGGTTTCTTCTCCGGACACCACACTCTTATAGAGTTCGTCAAAGACCGGAACCACCGCATCCCTGAACCGTCCCTTCCAGTCCAGGGCCCCCCGCTGGGCCGTCGTGCTGCAGTAGTGGAACATCCAATCCATCCCGTTTTCCGCCACCAGCCGGATCAGGCTCTGGGTCAGCTCCTCCACGGTCTCATTAAAGGCCTCGCTCGGGCTGTGTCCATGCTTGCGCAGGAGGGCGTACTGGGCCTCCATGACGCCGGCAAGGCAACCCATCAGGACGCCCCGCTCACCGGCAAGATCGCTGTAGACCTCTTTTTCAAACGTGGTCGGAAAGAGATACCCCGATCCAATGGCGATCCCTATGGCCAGGGTCCGCTCCCTGGCCCGGCCCGTGGCGTCCTGGAAAATCGCGTAGCTTGAATTGATCCCGCTTCCTGCCAGAAAATTGGACCGAACCGTCCGGCCGGAACCCTTGGGCGCCACCAGGATGACATCCACATCCGGGGGCGGGACCACGCCCGTCTGATCCTTATAGGTAATGGAAAACCCGTGGGAAAAGTAGAGGGCATCCCCCTTATGAAGGCATCCCTCGATCTCCGGCCAGAGGGCCATCTGCCCTGCATCGGATACCAGATACTGAATAAGGGTTCCCCGCTCGGCCGCATCTTTAGGCGAAAACAGGGTCTTTCCGGGGACGAATCCGTCGGATAGGGCCTGTTGCCACGAACTGCCTCCCTCACGTTGCCCGACGATGACCTTTATCCCGTTATCTATCATATTGAGGGCCTGGCCCGGTCCCTGGACCCCGTAACCGATCACGGCCACGGTCTCATCTTTAAGCACATCCTGTGCCTTCTTGAGGGTGAACTCCTCTGAGGTAACCACATCTTCCAATATCCCGCCAAAATCTATTTTTGCCATAACTTCCTCCTCTATTTTTTTTCACGCGCCAAGGCCACGACCCCGGTCCTCGCGATCTCCTTGATGCCCATGTGCTTAATGAGTTTCAAGAAAGCGTTAATCTTCCCTTCATCCCCCGTGATCTCCACTGTATAATACTCCGATCCCACATCCACCACCCTGGATCGAAAGATGTCCGCCATCCTCAGTATCTCAGCGCGGTGTTCCGGCCTTGCCCGCACCTTGACAAGGGCGGTTTCGCGCTGAACATATTCCACATCGGTGAAATCCAATACCTTGATGACATTAATCAGCTTGTTGAGCTGTTTCTTGATCTGTTCCAGGACAGCCATATCTCCCATGGCCACCAGGGTAATCCTGGAGATGACCGGATCGGTTGTCTCAGAAACGCAGAGGCTGTCGATATTGAATCCCCGGCCGCTGAAAAAACCCGCAACCCGTGAGAGCACGCCAGGCTGATTGTCCACCAGCATGGAGAGGATATGTCTTTTTCCCTTTTCGCTTTCCATTGTCATCCCTTTGCCTGATGAAAATCCAGATTGATTCCTCCTTCGCGGTTCAGACCAGGAGCATCTCGGTGATAGGGGCGCCTGCCGGCACCGTCGGATAGACGCACTCCTCTCTCTCCACCACAAAATCCATGATCACAAGACCTGGATGGGACAGCCCTTTTCTCAAGACCGGCTCCACCTCTTCCGGCCTGCTCGCCCGCAGACCAAAAGCGCCGTAGGCCTCCGCAAGTTTCACGAAATCAGGCGCCGTCTCCATCTCGGTGTGGGCGTAACAGCGATCGTAGAAGAGTTCCTGCCACTGCCTGACCATTCCGAGACAGCTGTTGTTCAGGACCACAATCTTTACAGGGAGACGGTATTGCATGGCCGTGGCCATCTCCTGGATGTTCATCTGGATGCTGCCATCCCCCGCAATATCCACCACAAGCCTGTCAGGGCATGCGACCTGTGCGCCAATGGCAGCCGGAAAACCGAATCCCATGCACCCCAGTCCCCCCGACGTGATAAAACAGTTGGGGCGGTCGAACTGGTAGTACTGGGCGGCCCACATCTGGTTCTGGCCGACCTCAGTGGTAATGATGGCCTCCCCTCCCGCGATTTCGCACAGCTTCTCCACCACGTACTGGGGCTTGATCACGTCCTTCTGGATGTACCTGAGCGGTTGTGTGGCCTTCCACTCTGCTATCTGATCCAGCCATGTCTGCCTCTCTTCCCTGAGATCCCCAAACTCCTCTTGCTCAAGAAGCCCGTTTAGCTTCTGCAGGGTCATCCTGCAGTCCCCCACGATGGGAACGGATACAGGGATATTCTTGCGAATGGACGTTGGATCGATATCAATATGAACGATCTTGGCCTTTGGGGCGAAGGTCTCCACCTTTCCCGTGACCCTGTCGTCGAAACGGACCCCCACAGCGATAAGAAGATCGCATTCCGAAGATGACATATTGGCACGATAGGTCCCATGCATACCGATCATCCCCATCCATAGAGGATCGCTTGCAGGAAAAGCCCCCAGGCCCATGAGGGTGGCGGCCACAGGGGTTTGGATCTTCCTTGCCAGGGCCTGCAGTTCTTCTGAGGCCCTGGAGAGGATGACCCCTCCCCCGGTAAGGACCATCGGCCGTCTGGCCTCCTTTATCAGTTTGACGGCCTTGGGAAGCTGCCTGAAGTTGGGTTCGTATGTGGGGTTATAGGACCTGAGTTCGACGTTCTTTATCGACCGGTAGTTGGTGCTCGCCCGGACAACGTCTTTGGGCAGGTCCACCAGGACCGGGCCCGGGCGTCCCGAGCGCGCCACATAGAATGCCTCCTTCAGGATCCGGCCCAGGTCCTCGACCTTTTTTACCAGGTAGTTGTGCTTGGTGCAGGGTCGTGTGATGCCGACAATATCCACCTCCTGAAAGGCATCATTCCCGATGAGTTCGGTGGGAACCTGCCCTGTCAGGACAACGATGGGGATTGAATCCATATATGCCGAGGCGATCCCGGATACGGTATTGGTGGCCCCTGGCCCCGAGGTGACAAGACATACGCCCACCCTGCCGGATGCGCGCGTATACCCGTCCGCCGCGTGAACCGCCCCCTGTTCGTGACGTACGGTGATATGCCTGATATCCGTCTTGACCAGTTCATCGTAGATATCTGCTACCGCAGCCCCCGGGTAGCCGAAAATGACATCCACACCCTCTTCCTGGAGAGTCCGTAGAATAATTTTTGCGCCGTTCAGTTTGATGGTAATTCCCCTTTTTATTTATGATTGTTGGTTGTTGATTGTTGATTTAAAACATAACTCAAATTCAGTAAGTTGAATCCACAGCCATAGATTTTAAATATCAGTCAGACACTTTTGGTTAGGCACTGTCAAAAACATGAGAGTTTTTGTGTCGTTGCGGCCCTGCGTCTTTGCGTTAGACATTTTTGATTGTGCCTATGGCCGCGTTAGCTTCCAACTGAAAGCCCTTCATTCGCTGAAGAAACCCCGCTCCCATATCGATGCGCATCCGTTTCCCGAATATAGGAAACCAGCCCACCGGACTGAATGATTTTCATCATAAATTCCGGGATCGGCTTGGCAAGAAAGACCTTTCCGGTATCCGGCTCTCTGATCTCTCCCTTTAGAATATCAACAGAGATCCTGCTGCCATCTTGGAGCGCATCCGGGGCGGCATCCGATTCCAGGACAGGGAGACCGATATTGAATGCATTTCGATAAAAAATTCTTGCACAGCTTTTTACGATGACAGCGGCGATCCCGGCCGCCTTCATGGCCCATGGGGCATGTTCTCTGGAAGAACCGCACCCAAAGTTGACCCCTGCCACGGCAATATCTCCGGCCCGGACCTCGTTAACAAAATCGGGCAGTATATCGACAAAACAATGTTTCGCTAATTCGTCTGGATCAGATACATTCAGATATCTCGCCGGGATAATCAGGTCCGTATCCACATGGTCTCCAAATTTCCATACCCTTCCCTCTATTTTCATCCTGTTGTCACCCTCCAGTTCTAAAGCGCATCCGGAGATGCAATACGTCCCATGATGGCAGACGCGGCGGCTACGGCCGGATTTGCCAGATAGACCTCGCTCTTGGGATGCCCCATACGGCCGATAAAATTCCGGTTGCTGGTGGAAAGCGCCCGCTCCCCTTCTGCCAGGACCCCCATGTGTCCGCCGAGACAGGGCCCGCAGCAGGGGGGGCCGATGACGGCCCCCGCCTCGAGGAAGGTCTCGATAATGCCCTCCTTTATAGCCTCCCTGTAAATGGACGGAGACCCGGGAATAACGATGAACCGGGTCCCCGTGGCTGTCTTGTGTCCCTTGAGCAGGCCGGCTGCCTCCCGCAGGTCCTCCAGGCGCCCGTTGGTGCACGATCCCAAAAAGACCTGGTCTAACGGAACCCCATCCAGTTCTGATACCGGTTTTACGTGATCCGGCGAATGGGGCAGGGCCACCTGAGGGTCCATGTCATCCACCGCAATCCGGATCTCCTGTTCATAACAGGCATCGGCATCGCTTTTTACAAAGTTGCCAGGCCGATCAGATCGCCCTTTCATATAGGCCCTCGTGGTCTCGTCCGGCGCAAAGATCCCGTTTTTGGCCCCCGCCTCCACGGCCATGTTGGCCATGGTAAACCGATGGGACATGGAAAGCTGATCGACCACCTCTCCGGTAAATTCCAGAGTCTTGTAAACAGCGCCTGCGACCCCCAGAAGCCCCAGGGTGTACAGGATAAGGTCCTTTCCCCCCACCCAGGGGCGGAGTCTCCCCTCATAGACCAGTTTTATCGTTGCAGGCACCCTGAGCCATGTCTTCCCCGTGGCTAAGATCGCGCCCAGGTCGGTGCTCCCTACGCCCGCTGAAAAGGCCCCGAGCGCGCCGTAGGTGCAGGTGTGACTGTCCGCCCCGATGACGAGATCGCCGGGAGAGACAAGCCCTTTTTCCGGCAGGATGACATGTTCGATCCCGGTCTCGCCCAGTTCAAAAAAATGCAGGACCCGGTGCTTTAGGGCAAACTCCCGCATCAACTTCACCTGTTGGGCCGACTCGATATCTTTGTTCGGCACAAAATGATCCGGGACCAGCGCAACCCTGTCCCGGTCAAAGACCTCATCCACCCCCAGATCGTTAAACACCCTGATAGCCAGGGGAGCGGTAATGTCATTGGCCAGGGCCAGGTCCACCACGACCTCGATCAACTCGCCCGGGCTGACGCTCTCCCTCCCTGCATGTGCCGCAAGGATCTTCTCAGTGATGGTCATCGCCATAGGTCAACTTCCTCTCTCAGCATCAGATTCTCCTTATATGAAATTTAGCTCTGGTTTCTCGTTACTCGTTACTGGTTGCTGGAAACCCGTTTTTCGGAGTTTGAAGTTACGAGTGTGGAGTGCCTAATCACGCCTTGGCGTGATAAAAAAAATGGATTCTGATTTGAACTCCCAACTCCACACTCCACACTTTAGGCACTTTAGCTCACTTTAGGCACTTGCAACGCCCCCTCTTGTCAGCGGAGGCCCTCGTTGGGTGACAGTCTCGGGTTTTTCTTCAGATATTCCAGACGGTTCAGACCGTTGATATAGGCCTTTGCGCTGGCGGTAATTATGTCCGGGTCCGCCCCTTTGCCTAAGGCCACCAGTCCGTTTTCCTGCAGCCGGACTATCACCTCGCCCTGGGCATCCATGCCCCCGGTGATGGCATTGACCGAAAACCGCATCAACTTTGAGCTGCTCCCGGTCATCTTGGCGATGGTATTGAATGTAGCATCAATGGGTCCCACGCCGAACCCGGCACCCTTGACCTCCTCCCCGCCGATCCTGAGCTTGACGGTTGCCGTAGGGATCTCGACCGTACCGCTTACCACATTGAGATACGCCAGTTCGTAACGATCGGGAACCCGCAGGATCTCCTCAGCCACCAGGACCTCGATATCTTCTTCCAGGATCTCTTTTCGTTTATCGCTCAGTTCCTTAAACTTCCCGAAAAGCCGATTCAATTCATCGCTTGATAGCTCATAGCCCATCTGGGCCAGTTTATCCCTGAAGGCATGTCTTCCCGAATGCTTCCCGAGGACCAGACGATTACTGGATAGGCCCACGGTTTCGGGGGCCATAATCTCATAGGTCATGGGGTTCTTCAAAACGCCGTCCTGATGAATGCCGGCCTCATGGGCAAAGGCGTTTGCGCCCACAACAGCCTTGTTGGGCTGCACGACAATACCGGTAATCAGGGAGGTAAGCCTGCTGGTGGGGTGGATCTCACTGGGATGGATGGAGGTGGTGAGGTTCAGCAAGTCCCTGCGGGTATGGAGCGTCATAACGACCTCCTCTAAGGAGGTATTGCCCGCCCGCTCGCCGATGCCGTTTACGGTGACCTCTGCCTGACGCGCCCCGGCCCGGATCCCTGCCAGGGTGTTGGCCGTGGCCAGGCCCAGGTCATTGTGACAGTGGACGCTCATGACGGCCTTGTGGATATTCGGCGTATGTTGTCTGACATAGGCAATCAGTTGAAAAAATTCTTCGGGTATTGCATAGCCAACCGTGTCCGGCAGGTTGACGGTAATGGCCCCGGCCTCGATCGCCGCCTCAAACACCTTGCAGAGGTAGTCCCTGTCGGATCGCGTGCCGTCCTCTGCTGAAAATTCCACATTGTCGGTGAATCCCCTTGCATACCTTACCGCATCCACCGCCTCTCGAATCACCTGATCCCGATCCATATTCAACTTGTGCTTCAGGTGGATGTCCGAGGTGGCAATAAAGGTGTGGATCCTGGGATTGGCGCCCTTTCGAACGGCCTCCCATGCCCTGTCAATATCATCCCTGGATGTCCTTGCAAGGGCGGTTACCTGGACATTACGGACCTTGTTGGCGATCATCTGGACCGATTCGAAATCCCCGGGGGACGAGGCAGGAAAACCTGCCTCTAAGACGTCCACCCCTAATTTTTCCAATTGGTTGGCCAACCGAAGCTTTTCAGCCACGTTCATGCTGGCGCCGGGGGATTGTTCCCCGTCCCTGAGTGTTGTATCAAATATAACGACATGGTCTTCCATAACATCATCTCCTTGTGACTGAACTGCATCGAACCATCGTATCGGGTCAATATGCCCGGGATAAAACCCTTACGGGTAAACTCCCTAAACGAATTCAGGCGTAACCCTTTTATCCAAGTACGGGAGATATCAACCAGATATGAAACCTCTAAATCCCGGGTGTGCAACCGTCATAAGGACCCTCCGCAGACTACTCTGTTTACGAGCATCTGCGGCGCATTCCTCCGTTGAACGACCTCTATTTGTAACCTTCATAAAACGGCTCCTGTTTCCTTGCTAAGTTTATACTGAAAGCTGTCCGCCAGCGCCTGCCAGCTCGCCTCGATGATGTTTTCCGAAACGCCGATGGTGGACCAGATCTCCCTGGAATCCCTGGACTCGATCTGAACCCGGACCTTTGATCCGGTGCCCCAACTCCCGTCAATGACGCGAACCTTGAAATCAACGAGCCCCATCTCCCCGATCTGCGGAAAAAACTTGGTCAGGGCCTTTCTCAAGGCATTGTCCAGGGCGTTCACCGGTCCATCTCCTTCGGCTGCGGTAATCTCCTCTTCATCGCCTACGGAGATCTTGATGGTTGCCTGACAGGCGCTCGGCCCCAGACGGTTCTTTTCAGTGGTGACCCGGAAGGACTCCAGGGCAAACGGCTCGTGAAATTGGCCCGTAACCTTCTTTATCAGAAGTTCCAGAGAGCCTTCCGCTGCATCAAACTGATACCCTTCATCTTCCAGTCTTTTGATCTCACTGACAATCTTCTGGCTGTCGTAACCGTTGCCCCCGAGTTTGATCTCCATCTCCCGGGCCTTGTAGGCGATATTGCTTTTTCCGGAGAGATCCGAGACAAGGACCCGTCGCCGATTCCCCACCTGTTTCGGATCCATATGTTCATAGGCCGCCGGGTTCTTCTGAATGGCGCTGACATGGACCCCGCCTTTATGGGCAAAGGCGCTCTTCCCCACAAACGGACGCTGGTTCATGGGCGGGACATTGGCCACCTCGCTCACGAAACGGGAGAGTTCCGTGAGCTGCCTGAGCCTCTCTTCCGGGACGCAGGAATACCCCATCTTTAACTGGAGGTTCCCGATGACGGCGATCAAATCCACATTGCCGCACCGCTCTCCATACCCGTTGATCGTGCCCTGGACCATTCGGGCGCCTGACTCCACCGAGGCCAGGGAATTTGCCAGGGCAAGCCCGCAGTCATTATGGGCGTGAATGCCGATCGGAACCTTCAGGCGGGCAACAACCTTCCCCACGATCTCCGCAATCTCCCAGGGCATGCTTCCGCCGTTGGTGTCGCAGAGCACGATGGTGTTCGCGCCCCCCTCTTCTGCGGCCTTCAAGGTCTCCATGGCATAGGAAGGATTGGCCCGACAGCCGTCAAAAAAGTGCTCCGCATCATAAATGACTTCCCTGCCCCCCCCTCTCAGATAGGCCACGGTTTCCTGGATCATCCTCACGTTTTCCTTCAGGGAGACTCCCAGGATCTCCGTGGCATGAAGGTCCCAGCTCTTGCCGAAAAGGGTCACAGTCTCCACTCCGGTTTTGAGAAGCGCCCGGATGTTGTCATCATCCTGAGGGGCGGTGCCGGGTCTGCACGTACTGGAAAAGGCCGTTATCCGGGA
>CAYPDL010000110.1:0-13762 GCA_964409475.1 uncultured Desulfobacteraceae bacterium
ATCTCGGTTGAAGCCTCTGTCGTCCCTGCCTGTTCCGAAGCGTATTTAAGACCACAGGGGCGTTCCACGGTCTGTTGAATTATTTGTTGCGTCCTTTGGGAAAGAGACCCCCACTGGCGTTTTTCACATGCCTAAAGTGTTGCGATGGAGGGGTTGTCTGTAACAGCAAAATCCAGATTGGTTGAAGACTCCTTTGATACCCTGATAAGATGCCATACGTCACCTGCACCAAAAAAAAGTCACGTCCAAAGGTCAGCATCGAGGTCTGTGCCCGATGCAGGGAAAAAAACTGTCCCATTTACCATGATTACTGTCAACCAACCCTGTTTCCATCTTTGATTCAAGACAAGGCCTTCAAATCGCCCGTTAAAAAGAGGAAACTCAAACTCGTACCGCTTGCAGATGGCCCTGAACAGCTGTCATTCATCCAGACCAACTGAACAATCAGAAAAATAATGCCGATCAAAATTATCATTACAAACCATCGATTCCATTACCGGGAAAAACCAACTGGAGAATAGACAATGGAACACCGGGACGGCTTCTTCAAAGGGATCCGTGATACCAAAATATATTATCAAAACTGGTTGCCTAACGGCGATCCGAAGAGCATCCTGATTGTGGTGCATGGACTTGCTGAACACTGCGGACGTTACATGAACTTTGTCAATCACTTTGTTCCTCTGGGCTACGCTGTCTATGGGATGGATCATATCGGGCATGGGAAATCCGATGGCGCCCGAGTCTACGTTCAGCGGTTTGAGGATTTCACGGATACCCTCAAGACCTTCTTTGACATGGTAAAAAAATGGCATCCTGAAAAGCCCATCTTCCTGGTAGGACACAGCCTAGGGGGATTGATCTCTGCCGTTTATCTGCTGGAACATCAGTTTGAGTTAACAGGAGCCATACTTTCCGGTCCCAGCGTCAAGGTCTCTGACAACATTTCATCAACCACGATCTTCTTTGGAAAGATGTTTTCTGCCTTGATACCCAAACTTGGACTGATAGGTTTGGACGCAACAGGGGTCAGCCGCGATCCGGCAGTTGTGGAGGCCTATATCAATGATCCCCTGGTTTATAGCGGAAAGACAACTGCCCGGTTGGCTGCTGAAGTTGTCAAGGCGATGCAGCGGGTATTTGCTGAAGGGTCCGGGATCACCTTACCCATATTAATCATCCAGGGAGGTCAAGACAGGCTGGTTGATCCTTCAGGGGCTCAGATGCTTTATGAAAAGATTAAATCAAAAGATAAATTAATCAAAGTCTATGACGGACTCTATCATGAGGTATTCAATGAACCGGAGCATGATCAGGTTCTAAGCTATGTCGAAGGGTGGTTGGCATCACATCTTGGTGCGCAGGTGTAACTATCCTTGACAGGGGAGGCGATTAACAGTGGAAGCTTCAACAGAGGAATATTTCCAGACCCTGCGAGAGATCAATATTGCCTTGACTAAAGGACTTCAAACGGCGATCGCTGTCCTGGAAAACACTGACAGGTTTACTGAAGAACAGCGTAATTTCATAATTGACAAAATGAGGGAGTTGGTCGAAGGAAGTCAGAAAGCGTATGGGGTTGGACCAACAATGCACTGAATTGACGCAAATTGACAAAGTAACATGGCCGGCCGATCAGATGTTCGGGGCCAGGGTGATATTTGGTTTGGAAGTACGTGATGGCTGAGGCGCCGGATCATGTCCTGCTGGAGTTGTTTCAGATCACGAGTGAAACGATGAACGAGGGCGCGTTCAAGGGATTTTCGTCCCTCAGGGAAAGATAAAGGGACAGGAAAAGGGGAAAAACCGCTATGGAGTGTATCCTGCTGGGATCAGGCGGCATGATGCCCCTGCCCCACCGCTTTCTCACCGCTCTCATGGTCCGCTTAGGCGGCGTCTCCTATCTCTTTGACGCCGGTGAAGGCGCCCAGATCAATCTGAAACGGGCAGGCCTTGGGATCAAATCTCTTTCCGTAATAGCAGTGAGTCATCTTCACGCGGATCACTGCCTGGGTATCCCGGGCCTGTTGATGCTTCGCTCACAGGTCCCCGACCCAGGTCCTCTCGTTATTCTCGGACCAGCAGGGATAAAGGAGTTCATAAGCCAAGTCCACCGTACGCTCGACTTTTTCATCAACTATTCCATTCGCTTTGTGGAATGGGATGAGCGCGCGCCAGAGACTGCCTACGAGGATGAACAGATCCAAATCAAATGGGCGCCCCTCAAACACGCCACGACCTGTGTGGGGTATCGGCTGGAGGAGCATCCGCGCCCGGGCAGGTTTAGCGTAAAGGCGGCCAGGGCCCTTGGTGTGCCTGAAGGGTTGCTCTGGGGAAAACTACAGAGGGGGGAGTCCGTGGCGCTCGAAAACGGTATTGTAATTCAACCCCGGCAGGTGCTTGGGCCCGGTAGGCCCGGCAGGTGCATCTGCTATGCAGTTGATACAACCGTAACCAAGTCCTTGTATGGCCTCTGCCGGGATGTGGACATGGCATTTCTGGACGGTATGTTTCATCCCTTGGAACAGGAGGAGGCGGACCGCAAGGCCCATATGACCGTAGACAACGCTGCACGTGTCGCAAAACGGGCGGGCGCGAAACGGGCCGTACTCGTGCACACGAGTCCCCGTTACCGGGAAGAGGATGTAAACGGGCTCGACGAGGCAGCAAAAGGCATGTTCGAGAGGGCGGAAATCGGGCGGGACCTGAACCGCTATACTTTGAGCCCCTCCTCGGACAGCCCTTCGATCAGTGCCAGGACGTTGTGACTCAGGACTTCATGGTTGCATCCCCCTTCCAGGATAGCGAAACATCCCCCGCCTGTCAGGTTGCGGTGATGTGGTGCAAATGGACACAGTTGGGAATTTAATCAAAAAGCGGGCAGAGTTCCAGGGAAAAATCCCTGAGTGAATGATTCTATCCTATTATCCTCTTGCGGCCATGGGTGAATGTCATTGATCATCTTTGCCGATTGGAGTATGGTTTGGTCGATTTCGGAGGATTGGATCCGTAGGCCCCGAGCCAGGACCAGATGGGGTTTTGAGGTGAGGTGGGCAGCCTCCGACACAGTCTGAAATTGAAATAGGGAGAGCTGATATGAGCAAAGTCAAGATGACACCCAGCGAGGCCCTGGTGGAGACCCTGGTGGCCGAAGGGGTGGATACGGTATTCGGCATTGTGGGATCGGCCTATATGGACGCACTGGACCTCTTTCCGGCGGCAGGCATCCGGTTTATTTCGGTGGCCCACGAGCAGGCAGCGGCCCATGCGGCCGACGGACTGGCCCGCGTGACCGGGCGGCCCCAGGCATGCATTGCCCAGAACGGGCCCGGCGCCGCCAATTTTGTGAGCGCCATTACCGCCGCCTACTGGGCCCACAGTCCGGTGGTGGCCATCACCCCGGAGACCGGCACCATGGGCATCGGGACCGGGGGATTTCAGGAATTGGATCAAATGCCCATGTTTCAACGCTCCACGGTCTATCAGGTACGGGTCAACCGTCCCGAACGGATGGCCGAGCTGACCCGCCGGGCCTTTTATATGGCCAAGACCGAGAACGGGCCTGTTCAGCTCAATATCCCCAGGGACTATTTTTACGGCGTCTGCGAGGATGAAATCTATCCTACCCTGACCATTTCCAGGGGCTGCGGTCCAAAGGAATGCCTGAAGGAGGCGGCCCGGCTCCTGACCGATGCCCGATACCCTGTAATCGTGGCGGGGGGCGGGGTGAGTCAGGGGGATGCCCTGCCTGAAACCGTTGCCCTGGCCGAATATCTGAGTGCACCGGTGGTCAACAGCTATCTGCACAATGATTCCTTTCCTGCCGGTCACCGGCTGGCTGTCGGCCCCATCGGTTATTGCGGCGCCAAGTCCGCCATGCGGACCATTGCCAAGGCAGACGTGATCCTGGCCCTCGGTTCCCGACTCGGTCCGTTCGGGACCCTGCCCCAGTATGATATCGATTACTGGCCCCAAGACGCAAAGATTGTCCAGGTGGATAAAGACGCCAAGGTGCTGGGCCTGAGCAAGCGGGTGGATGTTGCAAGCTGTGCCGATGTAAAGGAATTCGCCGCTGAGCTGCTCCTGGCGGTCAAGGCCCTCCACCCTGATCTGACCGTCAACGCAGAGCGTTTGTCAGACATAGAAAAGGAAAAGCGCATCTGGGCCGATGAGCTGGAATCCTGGTCCACCTCTGCTGACAGGCCGATGCATCCGAGGCGGCTCATCCGGGAACTGGCCCTGGCCATGCCGGAGGGGAGCATCGTGTCCACGGATATCGGCAACAACTCTTCCATGTGTAATGCCTACTTTCGGTTTTCAGACGTGCGCCGGCATATCTCGGCCCTGAGCTGGGGGAATTGCGGATTTGCCTATGGGGCGGCTATGGGGGCCAAGATCGGGAGACCTGAGGCGCCCGTGTTTGCATTCCAGGGCGACGGCGCCTACGGGATCAGCGGCATTGCCGAGGTGATGACCGCGGTCAGGGAGGATATCCCTGTGATCGCCGTGGTGGCCAACAACTTTGAATGGGGTGCGGAAAAGAAAAACCAGATCGATTATTACAATAACCGCTTTGTGGGCGCCAATCTCAGGGGAAATCCCGACTATGCCCGGTTGGCCGAAGAGATGGGGGCCATAGGATTCAGGGTTGAAGACCCTGCCGATGTGGCGGAGGCCGTGCGGGAGGCCGTGGACTCGAACAGGCCGTGCGTGATCAATGCCATCATTCAGGGCGGTGAAGCGGTCTTAGCCGAACCGTTCAGGAGGGATGCCCTGCAGATGCCGGTCCGATACCTGGAAAAGTATGCCCATCTGGATGCGGGGAAGTAATCCCGGCGCAACGAGAAGCTGTCTGTTTTGATCATTTTTGTTGACAAATGAAAATTAATTTACGAAAATTAGAAAATTTGTAACTCTTTAGGCTTTTGATAGAAGGCGCCGCAACATGACCGGCCTTTTTCACATGCCTAAAGTGTTACGAAAATTTTGCAAATGCCTTGATTCTGCTTTTTGCCCAATAGCCTGAGATCATAAAGGTTGCCAGATGAAACTTTTTGCAAAAAACCCCTGTTGCGGTATCCCCGCCTCAGGGGTTTTTTATGTTCAAGTGCGTGACAATTTTATCAACATCTAATAAGGGAGGTGATAACAAAAGCAGTTTTTGCAGACCCATTGATGAATGAAAAGGCTTTCAGACTGGCAAGAACCCTTATCTAAGGAGGACGTTATGGCGCAACAAAACGAGACTACAAGCCAAGGATTTCTTAAGGATTTGGGAGCGGGTTTGACAAACTGGACAGAAAGATGGATTCCTGATGCCCTCGTGATCGTGTGGGTGCTCACTATTATCACCTTTATTCTGGCGCTTATCTGGGGCAACGTGGGGCTCGGAGGGGCGGTTCAGGCATGGGGGAAGGGCTTTTGGGTCCTTCTACAGTTCGCCATGCAGATGTGCCTGATCATGATGACCGGCTACATTCTGGCCTGTTCGCCCCCTGTAAAGAGGCTTCTAAACGGACTTTCCAGTTTGTCGAACCGAGACAAGCCGTGGCAGGCCATCGTCATCATGGCCCTCTTCTCCATGATTATTGCCTGGATAAACTGGGGCCTGAGCCTTATCGGGAGCGCCATGCTGGCCCTCTACATTGCCAAGAACAATCCCAAGGTGGACTACCGGCTTCTGGTGGCTGCGGCCTACCTCGGGCTTGGATGCACATGGCATGCAGGGCTCTCCGCTTCTGCGCCGCTGCTGGTCAATACGCCCGATAATTTCCTGATCAAGGGCGGCTATCTTACCGAAACCATCAGTACGAGCGCGACCCTCTTCTCTCCCTTTAATCTCATCCTTCTCATCATTATCATTGTGGTCGTGACCGCTCTCATGGCCCTCATGCACCCAAGTGAGGAAAAGACATTCAAGGTCACACCTGAACTCATGGATAGACTCAAATTGTATGAGGCGCCCCCAAGGCCCGCCGAATATAAGGGCTTTTCAGACTGGGCCAACTGGTGGTGGGGTTTTAACGTGCTCGTCGCTGCGGGCGGATTCTGGTGGCTGGGTTCAGAGGTCGCCAAGGTGGGCTTTGCCAAGGCGATCAACCTGAATAATATCAACCTCTTTTTCTTGATGCTGGGCGTCCTGTTTCACTGGCGGCCCTGGAGCTTTCTCAAGGCGTGCGAGGACGCGGGAAAGGCCGTTTGGGGAATTGTCATCCAGTTTCCCTTTTATGCCGGGATATTTGGTCTTTTCAAATTCACTGCCCTGGCCACGGTATTTACCAAGGCATTCGTGACCGTTTGCAGCGGTGGAACTTTTCTGCTGGTCACCTACTGGTATGCCGGTCTGCTCAACTACCTCATTCCCTCGGGCGGGTCTGAGTGGGCAGTGACTGCACCCTACCTCCTCCCGGCGGCCAAGCAGTTGGGGATCGCGGCCAACAAGACCGTGATTGCCTATGCATGGGGCGACATGATGACCGACATGATCCAGCCGTTCTGGGCCATTGCCATGCTGGCCGTGGCCAAACTCAACTTCCGGGACATCATGGGATATTTGATGGTCATCTTTGTGGTGTACTTTGTCATTACTTCTATCGCCTTTCTAATCCTGCCGTGGATTTAAGGAAAGGACGGCTTTTTACGTTGTCCCTTTTCTGGGGATCGATTACCCTGGGGGGCCAGAGAGCCCTCCGGGGTTTTTCTGGCCTTGATAATGGCAGGCTGCCTGAAGGTGGGGGCCCAGGTCGTATGATGTGATGTGAACGCTTTCGAAACAAAGGATATCGTCATGACGTCCATTCACTATATGTCGGCGCGACAACTGGCGGAGCAGATCCGCGGCAAGGCCCTTTCGCCGGTGGAGGTGATGAGAAAGACCCTCGAGAGGATCGAGGCCGTAAATCCCCTCATCAATGCCTTTGTGGCCATGCGGGCGGAGGAGGCCATAACAGAGGCAAAGGAACTGGAGGCGCGGATTGGTAAAGGTATGGAGCCTGGCCCGCTGGCAGGGGTTCCAGTGGGCGTCAAGGACCTGGAAGACGTGGAGGGGATGGTTACCAGCTTTGGGTCGATTCCATATAAAGACCATGTGGCGGTTCAGGATTCGGTTCAGGTCGCCCGGCTGCGGCGTGCGGGCGGCATTATCGTCGGCAAGACCAACACCCCGGAATTCGGATTCACGGGGTTTACAAAAAATCGGCTCTACGGCGTCACCCGAAATCCATGGGATATAGCGCGGACCCCCGGCGGGTCGAGCGGAGGGTCGGCCGCGGCTGTTGCGGCCGGCATGGTCCCAATAGCCACCGGTTCGGATGCGGGGGGCTCCATCCGCATCCCGGCCTGCTATTCCGGGTGCTTCGGCCTTAAACCCACCTTTGGCCGAATCCCCTTAGGCCCTGTGAAACGTCTCTACACGACCCGCACCTGGACCCTGGGACCCCTCGCCCGGACCGTGGAGGACGCGGCCCTCTACCTGGATTGCACGGCGGGGGCCCATCCCGCAGATCCCGACTCTCTCCCCCGACCTTCCTCTTCCTACGTGGAGGCGCTCAAGACATGTCCCAGGGGTTTGAAAATCGGTTTCAGCCCTGACCTGGGATACGCCCGGGTCCAGCAGGAGGTAACGGCCCTGGTGGAGAAGGCCGTGGCCTCATTTGAAGCGATGGGTCATCAGGTGGAGATCTGGAAGGGGGCACTGCCAGATGTAAGCCAGGCATGGTCGGATCTCATGAACTGGGAGTTATATGGTCAGCTTCATAACGATCTGGAAAGGATCCGACCAGAGTTGGGACGGACCCTTGTTCAATCCCTGGACAGCGCCAAAGACCTTTCCATTGTCGACCATCTGAAAATCCAGGAGATTCGCACCGCGTTGAACCGGGTCCTCTGGGAGGTGTTCGATCAGTTTGACCTCCTCCTGACGCCCGCCATGCCTACCGAGGCATTTGCAGCAAATGGACCTCCGCCGGCAGCGATTGACGGCCACCCCATCCCCCTCCTGGGGGCGGTGGCCTTTACCTACCCATTCAACCTCTCCGGCCACCCTGCGGCCACGGTCCGGGTAGGGCTGACCGGATCGGGGCTTCCCGCAGGGCTTCAGATCGTCGGCCCGAGACACAGAGACGACCGGGTCCTCCAGGCTGCCTATCTCCACGAGCAGGCATTTCCATGGAATGATCACTGGCCGGACGTGCATGTCGGTCTTGATCGAGGGTGAGGAGATGGTCCTCCTGCGATGGAACGTTTTCAGAAGTGGAATAGTCTGCCAAAAATTGAAATAAAAGGAGAATAAACGACATAAAACAGAGATGAATGATGTGGGTGCTGTTGGGCGCCTAAACAATGGCGTCAATCCCGACGCCGTTGAGCGATTCCAGTGTGTCGGCTAAAAAATGGATGTCGCGCTTTCTGTTCAAGACGCTTCCATGCTGGGGCGCAATCATATCCACATCGAGCCCTTTTATCTTCCGGATTGCATGCCGGAGCGCCTTTTCGCAGGGCATGACGTCTTGGTGAAACTGGATCATGTCCGGAAAAGGGCAATAGGTCTTGCCATTCGGGCACTTTTTATAATCATTGCAGATAAAGCATGCCTCTTCCAATTGGATAAAGAGGTCCCACTGCGTCGAAAAGCTGCCGAAGAGATCGCTGGTAAAAAGGGTCCGCGTCTTTTCATCATAGGTGACGAAGCTCCCCTGGCTGTGTGCGTAGGGGGTCGATATAAACCGCAGGGATCGGTTTTCGCATTTGATCTCTTCTGCAACGGTTTCAGGAAGGGTATTCTTGAGCAGGGCGTCCACCCGTTTTTCCAACACCACGTAGCTATGGATCAATTCCTTCAGCAGCCGCTTCTGGAGTCTGTCGTCCTCGATCGTGGCCAGCGAATCCAGATAGCCCAGCATCGCGCTGAATCCCTAACGCGCCTTCAGCACTGAATGACAGACAGCAAAGGTGTCGAGAAGGTTCCTCTTATGGCTCGCTGCCTCTTTCAACGGCTGAAGGACGTTGATCGAGATCGCCGGGGCCGGAATTGCCGGCTAATACCGCTCGTATCTCCTCCATGATGGGGCCGTCCTCTCCCCATAGCATGCAGCTGTTGATCAGGCTGGAGAGGCCCACGAATTCATCTAAGGAACGGGGGATCGGATGGCGATTCCGGGAGTGGTGGGTCCAGTACCCGTGCAGCGCGGCGGTCCCCATCACCACAATGAGGTGCGTCAGGTGGTTGCACCCCCGGACCCCGCCGATAAGATGGCTCACCTTTTCGCTGTACCCTGAGACGATCTGAAGGCCGACAATCTTTTTCACGCTGTCGAGGGTACTGGGACAGAGTTCATGGGGCGTTTGGGGCATCTCGGCTTCGGCATCCAGAATGGTCACGGGCCAGCCGCCGATCAGCAT
The DNA here is from genome assembly GCA_964409475.1 of uncultured Desulfobacteraceae bacterium. Taxonomy (GTDB): domain Bacteria; phylum Desulfobacterota; class DSM-4660; order Desulfatiglandales; family Desulfatiglandaceae; genus AUK324. The sequence continues at coordinate 9,400 of CAYPDL010000110.1, forward strand.
CCGAACGCACATCCGGTGAACCGCTCCGGGCTCCCGTGGTTTTCCATTCCAGTGGTACCCCTGAATCAGGCGGTCATCCTTCAGCCAGCCTTCGACAACCAGTTGATCGTTATCCAGAGGGTATGTGCGCAACTCCAGTCTCCGTTCATGGACCGGTGCTCCTTTGATGAGGTCTTTGAGCATACGCATAGCTCGTTCTCCTTATAAAATAGCGGATCCGAATCTCTTCTGACAACATGCAGTTCCATTGCCCGCACCGGGTCTCCGGACATCTCTTATCCTGTATCCAGAAGGGAGTCCTCCGGACAAAGGCGTCCACCGGCCGGACACGGCATGATGCAGTAAACGTGATGTGTTACCTGAGATAGGAAAAGAGCGCGATCCCGAGGACAAAGAGGACAAGCCCCATAAGCCGAACCGTCTCAGGTCTTGCCTTAAAAAACCACCAGTCCATGAGGGCCTTGATCTGTTCAGGAGGCGCCATATAGAGATAGACCCCTTTGGAAGTCGCCAACAGACCCAGGATAAGGGCGAACCAGAAAATCTCTTTGTTCAAGAAGGCCCCGATAATCAGAACAACGCCGAAAACAAAAGGAAGAACAGAGAGGCGCTTGACCTTTTCGGTAAAAAACATCCTCTTGAAAATTTCCTTGGCCTTTTCAGTAAAAACAACCACGAACGTGCCCGAGGAAATCCACAAAAGCGCTATTACGTAAAGCAGTATTTTCATTTTTTCCTCCAGACCATGAAATTCGAGTAGGCGTTGAAGCGCCGTGTCACTGGATAATAGACGCCTTCAACAGGCAACACCTGAACCCATTAAGGGATACTATCTTACATACCAGAGCGCAATTTAAAAGAAAAATCGTGATGATGTGTCCTAAAATATATGTCTGTCCTCACTCCAGATGCAGGCCTCTGTCTCCTTGAGGAGGATTTAAGAAGACACGCTAAAATAGATATAACTACGTCAAAATACATTAGGATATGATTACAACTATCTTGTTTAATGACAGTTCGAAAGATACCTTGAAAAACCTTGACAAATTCAGGCCCTGTATGGTATCCGGTCACGTTATGAGGCCACAATTTCTCGACACTCTCTTTCGTCTGTCCTATGGGGTGCCAACATGAGTAGAGACCAGGAACTGTTTGAAGGTGAAGAAAAATCCCAGAAAAATGTCCGGGGCGGTCATTCCGGGATGTCGCCGGATGAGATGGATAAATGGGTTGTGGGCGGTTCATCTCCTGATGATGACATCATAGAACTTGTGGATGTGGTCAGGGAGGGAGACTCACCCCCGGACACCGATGCCGATGACCTTCCTCTGCTGTTGGATCAGGAAGAAAGGCCTGAAAAGGAGGAAGACTTCTTGGGCAGAGAGGATGAGGATCTGGATGGATTTTCCCTCCCACTCGAGGAAACGGCCAAAGGAGATCTTGAATCGGGCCTGGATGAACGCGACGATGCCTTTCACGACCCCTTTGAATCGCCTGATTTTGATTTTGAAGCCCCTGAAAGTTTCGATGAACCGACAGTGGAAGCGGAGACAGACATCTCCGAGGAGGACCTGGACAAGATACCCGATGAAGACCTGGACCTGGCGATGGCAGGGCTGGTGGATGAGGTGGAAGACGAGACTTCCGGGCCCAAGACCGCGGACGAAGAATTGCCCTCTGTTTCCCAGGAAAGGCTTGAGGGCATCATTACCCGGACAGTCACAGAGGTTGTCGAGCGGGTGGTGAGGGAGACCGTGGCCGAGGTTGCGGAGAGGGTGATTAAAGAAGCGATTGAAAGCCTCAAGCATAGCCTCGGGACAACACCGGAATAACCGCTGCCGTCATCCCAACGGTTTTGTCTTAAACCCGATAAAACCATATCATCATAGAGGGGGTTGTAAGGGGAATTGCAACCCCCTTTTTCTTTTGCAGTGTGTTATTCCCAGGCTCTTGAGAGAGAGCCCTTTTCTGAATCTTTTGGTTTCCAATTGTTTTATAGTCGTCAATCGACAATCATCCATCTCATCCCCCTTGATGGATTGTCTCGATACTGCTAAACTGACATAATTGACGGCAATGTAAAAAGTGCTTTTTACATGGATTTAGGGATTGTTAATTACTGCAGTCGGTTAAATTTGTAACCGACAATCAAAATCCCGAACTTTAGGACTTTTTACGAGACATCATAATAATATCACTTGAGGAGTCTCCCATAGATGAAGAATGAACAGATTGCCAAGAGTTACGAACCGGAAGACGTTGAACGGAAATGGTACGCCTACTGGGAAACCAACGGTCTCTTCAGAGGAGAGGCCGTCTCTGACAAGCAGCCCTACTGTATTGTGATCCCGCCCCCGAATGTCACCGGGACCCTTCATATGGGCCATGCACTCAACAACACCCTTCAGGATATCCTTTGTCGTTTCAAAAAGATGAAGGGACACAACGTCCTGTGGCAGCCCGGCACCGACCACGCGGGGATCGCTACCCAAAACGTTGTGGAAAGAGATCTGGCGGCCAAGGGCACAGACCGGCATGCGGTGGGAAGGGAAAAGTTCATTGACCTGGTCTGGGAGTGGCGGGAAAAATATGGCGGGCTGATCATCAACCAATTGAAGCGGTTGGGCTGCTGCTGCGACTGGAGCAGGGAGCGGTTTACCATGGATGAAGGGCTCTCCAGGGCCGTTCGGGAGGTGTTCGTGCGCCTCTACGAAGAAGGGCTTATCTACCGCGGTGACTACATAATCAACTGGTGTCCCCGATGCCATACCGCCCTCGCCGATCTCGAGGTGGAACATGAGGACACGGAAAGCCGCCTCTATTATGTTCGCTATCCGTTTAAAAACGGAAAGGGTCATCTGACCGTGGCGACGACCCGCCCCGAGACCCTGTTGGGCGACACGGCCGTGGCCGTCAACCCCGATGACGACCGATACAGGGATCCGGCCGACACCCATGTCCTTCTGCCGGTCCTCAACAAGCCGATCCCGATCATTTTTGACCGATACGTGGATACAACGTTCGGCACCGGGGCCTTGAAGATCACGCCCGCCCATGACCCGAATGACTTTGAAATAGGAAATACCCACCAGCTTGACCGGATCAAGGTGATCAACGAAAACGGCATCATGAATGAACTGGCAGGCCCCTACCAGGGGATGGACCGGTTTGAATGCCGCGAACAGATTGTGGAAGACCTGCAGGAAAAGGGGCTGCTCGAAAAAATCGAACCTTACCAGAACGCGATCGGGCACTGCTACCGCTGTAAGACCATGATCGAGCCCCTCCTTTCAAAGCAGTGGTTTGTCAGGACCGCTTCCCTTGGCAAGGCCGCCAGCGATGCGGTCCGGTCCGGAAAGACCCGAATATTTCCTGCCAACTGGGAGGGGGTCTATTTTGAATGGATGGACAACATCAGGGACTGGTGCGTTTCGAGACAGATCTGGTGGGGGCACCGAATCCCTGCCTGGTACTGCCGGGCATGCGGCGCGGTCCAGGTGGCCAAAGAGGCCCCGATGCGCTGCAGTGCGTGTGACAGCGATGACCTGGTTCAGGAAACAGACGTCCTCGATACCTGGTTCAGCTCGGCCCTCTGGCCGTTTTCCACCCTGGGCTGGCCCGACCCGACGCCTGAACTCAAGACCTTTTACCCTACTTCCGCCCTGGTGACCGGTTTTGACATCCTCTTCTTCTGGGTGGCCCGGATGATGATGATGGGCATCCATTTTATGGGTGATATCCCTTTCAGAGACGTCTATATCCATGCCCTGGTCAGGGATGCGGAAGGGAAGAAGATGAGCAAATCAAAGGGAAATGTCATCGATCCCCTCGCAGTCATGGACCAGTTCGGCACAGACGCCTTCCGCTTTACACTGGCGGCCCTGGCGGCCCAGGGGAGGGACATTAAACTCTCGGAAGAGCGGATACTGGGGTATCGCCACTTTGTCAACAAGATATGGAATGCCGCCCGATTCGCCCTGATGAACCTGGAAGAGGGGGATCCGCCAAAGGCCGATCCAACGGCCTATACGCTTGCCGACCGCTGGATCCTGACCCGACTCGGACAGGTCAGCGAAAAGGTCGCCGGATTTATCGAGGCGTATCAGTTTAACGAGGCGGCCGGGCTCTCGTATCAGTTTGTCTGGCACGAGTTGTGCGACTGGTATCTCGAGATGGCCAAGGAGGCCCTCTATGGAGAGGATGGGCCGGTCAAGGAGACTGCAAGGGCCGTGGTTCAGGAGACGCTCGTGGCCGCCTTAAAACTCCTCCACCCCTTCATGCCCTTTGTCACAGAGGATATATGGCAGCGGCTTCCCGGGACCGACGGGAGCATCATGACGGCCCGATTCCCCGATCCTGCCGA
>CAYPDL010000111.1:0-13730 GCA_964409475.1 uncultured Desulfobacteraceae bacterium
GGGTGGAAGGACCGTTGGCGCGGGCGTTATCAGTGAGATTATCGAGTAAGGGAGACCTTAAAGAAAATGCGTGATATTGTCACATTATCCTGTGAACAATGCAAGAACAGGAACTATACGACGACTAAAAATAAACGAAAGACGCCGGACAAATTAACCTTCAAGAAATATTGCCCTTTCTGCATGACCCATACACTTCACAAGGAAACAAAGTAGGTTGTGTGAAAGAATGCAGGCCAGTAGCTCTAACGGTTAGAGCACCGGACTCCAAATCCGGGTGATGGGGGTTCGAATCCCTCCTGGCCTGCCATTTTCGTTGGTGGCCTGTCAGGGCTTTCTTTATTGACGACATGCGTCAGGTATTGGAACTACATCTTGAAATGAAAAAGCCGAGCCAGAAAACAAAAAGCAAGAAGGGCCCCAAAAAGGAAAATTCTGTCTCCAAAAGGAATAACGAGACAGTAAATGGGCAGCCCAAGTCGCGCGGAGAAAACCAGTCGGTGACTGAAAAGGCGCCCCGGGTTATACAGAAAACGCCAAAGAAAGCCCCAGAAGCCGGGGCTGGCGCCTTAGGAAGAATCGCCAGTAAGACACGCCAGTTTTTGAGAGAAGCCAAGGTGGAGCTCAAAAAGGTCAAATGGCCGACGCGGAAAGAACTGCTGGCATCTACGGCCGTTGTTATTGTCCTGACGCTCTTGGTCGCATTTTATCTGGGACTGGTTGACTTTGGCCTCATCAAAATCATTCGGAATGTTGTCGGGTAGGGTATTTGTGTGGAACTAAAATGGTACATCGTTCATGTCTATTCCGGCTTTGAGGACAAGGTAAAAAAGAACTTGCAGGAGCGGATCGAATCGCTTGGACAGAAGGAGTACTTCGGAAAAATTCTTGTGCCTACAGAAAAGGTGGTAGAGCTCAGGAAAGGACAGAAAAAGACCTCCTCCAGAAAGTTCTATCCCGGCTACATACTGGTTCAGATGGCCTTGAACAAAGAAACCTGGCACACGGTAAAAAACACCTCAAAGATCACCGGGTTTGTCGGGGGAGAGATCAATCCTACGCCGATTTCTGATGAAGAGGCAGAAAAGATTGTCCGCCAGATGGAAGAAGGGGTCAGTCGGCCTAAACCTCGATATAGTTTTGAAGAGGGAGACGACGTGCGGGTTGTCGATGGTCCCTTCACCAATTTCCAAGGGGTTGTAGAGGAAATAAAGCCCGAAAAGGAGAAATTGCGGGTCTCTATCACCATATTCGGACGCCCCACACCTGTGGAATTGGAGTTTATTCAGGTCAACAAAATATGACGCCCAAGTGAGACAATTTAGGGATTTGGGAATTTTGGGGATTGGGGTATTAAGGGATTGTGTTGCGCCGGGAGTATTGCCCAAGCTTCCGTATTCTCCGGCTTCTTACGAGACCATCAACATATAGATGGATGAATGCGATCCATCAGGATGCGCTGTCCAGGATATTGGTTGAAAAATTGCAGGTTGAAGGAAGGTTGCCATGGCAAAGAAGATTATTGGATCCATAAAGCTTCAGGTAAAAGGGGGGCAAGCCAATCCGTCCCCACCCATAGGGCCTGCTCTGGGTCAGCATGGGGTTAATATTGCAGAGTTTTGCAAGGCATTCAATGCCAGGACCCAGGACCAGACAGGCACTGTCATTCCGGTTATTATTACCATATATGCGGATAGGTCTTTTTCATTTATAACAAAGACGCCCCCTGCCGCAGTGTTGCTAAAGCAGTCTGCCAAGATTGCCAAGGGGTCGCCCGAACCAAACCGGCAAAAGGTCGGGTCTGTCACACGAAAACAGGTGGAAGAGATTGCAAAGGTCAAGTTTGAAGACCTCAATGCAGTCGATCTGGCCGGCGCCGTCAAGATAATCGAGGGAACTGCAAGAAGTATGGGAATTGCCGTGACCTGACGGGATGTTTCGGGATTTCTACAACCTTTTGAAATTATGGGTGTTTGTTGGAGCCAAGCCCGAAGTTAAGCAAAGAAGGAAATGAGATATGGCCAGGAACGGGAAAAAGTATAAAGAGATGATTCAGAAGGTGGACAAGCTAAAGAGATACACCTTCCAAGAGGCAGTCCAGTTGGCAATCGATTGTACCTATGCCAAGTTTGATGAGAGCATGGAATTGGCGGTCCGTTTAGGGGTGGATCCCAGGCATGCCGATCAAATGGTCAGAGGCACGGTTGTCCTCCCGAATGGTGTGGGAAAAACGGTCCGCGTTGCCGTTTTTGCAAAGGGTGAAAAGGAAAAAGAAGCCCTGGATGCGGGAGCTGATTATGCAGGGGCCGAAGAGCTTGTGGACAAGGTTCAGAAGGGGTGGCTGGAGTTTGATAAGGCCATCGCAACGCCTGACATGATGGGTTCTGTAGGGAAACTGGGTCGAATTTTGGGTCCCAGGGGAATGATGCCCAACGCCAAATTGGGAACCGTTACCTTTGATGTGGCAAGGGCCGTGAGCGAAATCAAGGCCGGTAAAATCGATTTTAAGGTTGAAAAGGCAGGCATCGTACATGCTTCTATGGGGAAGGTCTCCTTTGGCGTTGAAAAACTCTTAGAGAATATGGGGGCCTTTATCGAAACCCTCCAGCGACTGAAACCTCCTGCGAGCAAGGGAACATATTTCAAAGCGATAGCCCTCTCTTCTACAATGGGACCAGGGATCAAGATAGACCCCATCTATGTGAAGGACCTCTTAAGCCGATAAGTGTTGGTATCGCCAATCCAGTACGGTGATAAGTGAAGCCGTATCGGAAAGCATCCGGGATGTTGTTGTAGGATCAAGAATCCAAAATCCCTGGAATTGCCGTGCCGCGGAAACCATTTTCCATCAAAAATAGCCATGTTGAACAACCCGTTCAAGGACGGGGATTGAAGAAGTCGATATAGAAAGAAAGATCCAGGAAATTGTGTCCATGGATCGTTTCAGGTCAAAGACAGTAGGTGCCCTAGGAACCGGGAGGTGTGTTCCTCTTCATTGCCATGGGGCTTAATTACGCAAGCCTGCCGAGACTGAATTCATTGAAAGATGTGCAAGCCTGCACCTTTTGTCTTTGACGATTAAATGGTCGTTCAGAGAGGAGGTGAACATGAATAGAGACGAAAAAGTCAAATTTATTGACAATCTTCACGGTCGACTCGGAAAGGCCCAAGGCGCGTTTCTTGTGGATTATCAGGGTCTTAACGTTGAGGAGCTAAACCGGCTGAGGGGCGAGCTTAGGAAGGTGAATGCCGAGTTTGAGGTGGTGAAAAACAGGCTGCTGAAGTTGGCCAGCCAAGGCACTGAAACCGAAGCGATTATCGATCATATGCGTGGACCGTCAGCCATTGCCCTGACCTATGAGGACGTGGTGAGCCCTGCAAAGGCCCTGGTTGATTTTGCAAAAGAGGTTAAAAAGCTCAAAATCAAAACCGGCCAGATATCCGGGAAGGCGATCAATGAACAGGGCGTCAAGGACCTGGCGGCTTTGCCGAGTCGAGACGTATTGTTAGCGCAGACGTTATCTGTTATGCAGGCCGTCCCAACATCCTTTGTAAGGGCGTTGAGCGGCGTCCTGGCGAATCTGATGAATGTGCTGAGGGCTATTTCAGAACAAAAGGAAACATCGCAGTAATTAAGCTATGCGGAGGTGAAAGGATACTTATGGCAGCGAATATCAGTAAAGAAGATGTGATTGAATTCATATCAAATATGACGGTGCTCGAGCTTTCCGAGCTAGTGAAGGAAATGGAAGAGAAATTCGGTGTGAGCGCCGCTGCGCCTGTGGCGTTTGCTGCTGCTCCGGTCGGAGAGGCCAAGGAAGAGGCCGCCGAACAAACAGAGTTTGATGTGGTCCTGACGGCTGTCGGCGACAAGAAAATCCAGGTTATCAAGGTGGTTCGTGCCATCACCGGACTGGGTCTTAAGGAAGCGAAAGCGGTTGTGGACGGCGTGCCTGGAGCGGTGAAGGAAGGGGTTCCCAAGGAGGAGGCGGAGAGCATCAAGGGACAGCTCGAAGAGGCTGGCGCTTCGGTGGAGATCAAATAAGAAAACCAGAGGCAGACGTCTCACGGTGTGGGAAATACCCGCCGATACCCTGTCTGACTGTTTTCGATTGTCGCCTTTGTTTTTTCTTGGCGTTCAATCGTAAACGGTCAGTCGTCAATACTTAATTCAGAAGGAGATGCCATGTTAGAAACGGATGGTGTCAGAAGGCGTATCAGAAAGAGCTTCGGCAAAATTGAGAAGATAATGGAAACCCCGAATCTGATCGATATGCAGAAGAATTCTTACGAGCGATTCCTGCAAAAGGATGTGCTGCCGGAGGAGCGCGAAGAGATCGGGTTGCAGGCGGCCTTCAAAGGCGTTTTCCCCATCCATGATTTTGCCGGCTCTTCTTCCCTTGAATTCGTCAAATATACGTTTGAGGATGTCAAACACAGTGAGGAAGATTGTCTCAACAAAGGGATGACCTATGAGTCCCCCCTCAGACTGACCGTGCGACTGGTTGTTTTCGATACGGATACCGCCCGTGAATCGAAGAGCATCCGGGATATTAAAGAGCAGGAAATCTATTTCGGCACCCTCCCCATGATGACGGACCGCGGTACCTTTATTATAAACGGGACCGAACGGGCTGTTGTGAGCCAGCTCCACCGATCTCCAGGGGCCTTTTTTGACCATGACAAAGGAAAGACCCATTCCAGCGGTAAATTGCTTTACTCGGCGCGTATTATTCCGCTGAGAGGCTCCTGGCTTGATTTTGAATTTGACCCCAAGGATTTCTTGTATGTTCGCATTGACAGGAGACGAAAATTTCCAGCCACCATCGTGCTGAAGGCCCTCGGGTATTCTGCCAAGGAGATCCTGCGTCATTTCTATGGAACCGAGATGATATATCTTGGCGAGGCGGGGGGCTGGCGAGAGTGCAGGCCGGAACATCTGCTGCAGGAAAAGGTCTCAAGAGATATGGTAGATCCGGATACGGGCGAGGTACTGGCCAAGCAAGGCATAAAATTCACCCAACGCCTGCTCAAGACCCTCCGGTCGCATGACATGGGTCGTGCATGCATCCCATTGCGCAGGCGTGTGTCCGAAGATTTGGGGGATGCGCGATTGATTATCGCCGGCAATATCAAAGACCCGGAAACAGACCAGGTCCTTGCTGCAGACGGCCAGGCCCTTACCCGTGAACTGCTGGAGTTGATGAAGGGAAAGGGGGTTCATGACATCAGATGTATTGACCCTGAACGGGTCCGGATCCCTGTTGAAGACGAAGAGATCGAAGGCCGTGTGATAGCGGATGACATCGTCGATCCCGAGACAGGGGAGGTCGTTTTAGAAGCCAATCAGGCCTTGTTTCCTGAAGCCCTTGAAGTCCTGAGGGAAAAGGGGATCGTTACGTTCGAGGCCCTTGTTCTGAGCGGTCAGGGCGTCAGTACCAGCATCAGAGAGACCCTCCTTACAGATCGGGTCAATACCACGGATGAGGCTGTCCTGGATATCTACCGCAAAATGAGACCCAGCAGTCCGCCTACCCAGGAGGTGGCAGAAGGTTTTTTTGATAAACTCTTTTTCAATCTTGACACCTATGACCTTTCCAAGGTGGGGAGGTTGAAATTGAATTACCGCCTCAACTTAGATGTTCCCCTGGATCATCGCACCCTGCGAAAAGAGGACATATTGGCAGTTGTTACGGAGTTGATCCGGTTGAAGAGCGTTGAGTCGGTAGTGGATGATATTGATAACCTCGGAAACCGACGGGTGAGGGCGGTTGGAGAACTCCTCGAAAATCAATACCGGATCGGGCTCGTAAGGATGGAAAGGGCTATCAAAGAGAGAATGAGCCTTCAAGAGGTCGAGACATTGATGCCTCATGATCTGATCAATTCCAAGCCCGCATCAGCTGTGGTGAAGGAGTTTTTCGGCACAAGTCAACTTTCTCAGTTTATGGATCAGACAAACCCCCTGTCTGAGGTGACGCATAAGCGGAGACTGAGCGCCCTGGGGCCCGGCGGTCTCACCCGTGAAAGGGCGGGGTTTGAGGTCCGAGATGTACATCCTACCCATTATGGAAGGATCTGTCCCATTGAAACACCGGAAGGGCCCAATATCGGGCTGATCGTTTCCTTGAGCACCTATGCGAGGGTCAATGAATTCGGGTTTATCGAGACCCCGTACAGGTATGTGGAAGGCAGGCAGGCGACTGACAGAATCAAATATTTATCGGCCCTGGATGAGAAGGATTATCCGATTGCCCAGGCCAATGCCCCTCTGGACAGCGAAGGGTTTTTCATACGGGAAGAGGCTGCAGTGCGTATAGAGGGGGAGGCAGACAAGAAGCCGATCGAGGAGGTCAAATATATGGATGTATCTCCGGATCAGCTTGTCAGCATCTCGGCTTCTCTGATTCCTTTCTTAGAACATGATGACGCCAACAGGGCATTGATGGGATCCAATATGCAGCGTCAGGCCGTTCCTCTCCTCAAAGCCAAGGCTCCTCTGGTCGGGACCGGGGTGGAGGCGGTCGTTGCGAGGGATTCAGGGGTCTCGGTGATTGCCAAGCGGGATGGCGTGGTAGAGGACGTAGACGCCAGCCGGATCGTTATCCGATCCAGCGCGTCGGAGGAGGATGAGCCGGAAGTGGAAATATGCAAGCTCATCAAATTCAAAAAATCGAACCAGAACAGTTGCTATACCCAAAAACCGATTGTGAAAAAGGGGGACTGGGTCAGAAAGGGGCAGGTGATCGCGGATGGGCCTGCCACGGAGATGGGAGAGCTGGCCTTGGGCCGGAACGTGATGGTCGCCTTCATGTCATGGGGGGGGTATAATTTTGAGGATTCCATCCTCATCAGTGAGAGGGTGGTCAAGGAAGATATCTATACCTCTATCCATATCGAAGAGTTCGAGGTCGTCTCGCGAGACACCAAATTGGGGAAGGAAGAAATTACGAGGGATATCCCCAACGTCGGCGAAGACGCGCTCAGGAATCTGGATGAAAGCGGAATCATAAAGATAGGGGCCGAAATTCAACCGGGCGATATCCTGGTGGGGAAGATTACCCCCAAAGGCGAGACCCAACTTTCTCCGGAAGAAAAGCTCTTGAGGGCCATATTCGGAGACAAGGCAGGCGACGTCAAGGATACATCCATGAAGGTGCCCCCTGGTGTAAACGGCATTGTCATCGATGCCAAGGTTTTTTCCAGGGGTGGTGTGGAAAAGGATGAGCGGAGCCTTGCCATTGAAGCCCAAGAGGCCCAGCAGCTCAGGAAGGATCTGGAGGACGAGGTGGATGGGATTGTCAGAAGCGCTAAAGAGCATCTGATAGCCATTCTTCCGGGAAAAAAGCTGAAGTCTGACCTGCGGGATAAGAAGGGCGGGGAGACGGTTCTCCGGGCCAAACAGCCCATCATGCCGGAGCACATTGAAAAACTGCCTGTCGAGATCTGGGCAGGTGCCGATCTCAAGGCATCCATGGATGATATCGAGAAGGTTGAGGCTATTGTGGAGAATTGCACCTCCAGGATAGCGAACGTCACTGAAACCTGCGAAGAAAGGATTGAAAACTTTGGCCTTGGAGACGAATTGGCGCCCGGTGTCATCAAGATGGTCAAGGTCTTTGTGGCGGTAAAACGGAAGCTCTCGGTCGGGGACAAAATGGCCGGTCGCCATGGGAATAAAGGGGTCCTTTCAAGGATCCTTCCCATAGAAGATATGCCCTATTTTGCAGATGGAACTCCTCTAGACATTGTACTCAATCCCTTGGGGGTGCCATCAAGGATGAACGTGGGACAGGTCCTGGAAACGCATCTGGGATGGGCCTCCTATGAGTTAGGGCGACAGGTGGGACAGCTCGTTGAAAAAATGAAAAGCAGTGAGGAGCTGAGGGGAAAACTCAAAAGGGTGTTCACCGGCAAGGAGTATGCGGCCTTTGTCGAGAACAGGACTGATGAGGAGTTGGTGAAAGAGGCGAGACTGGTGTCCGAAGGACTGCCGGTGGCCACGCCTGTTTTTGATGGGGCAGACGAGGAAGAGATCAAGGGCTTCCTGAAGGAGGCCGGATTGCCGGTTTCCGGTCAAACGACTCTTTACGACGGCCGGACAGGAGAGCCTTTTGACCAGCAGATTACGGTGGGCATAATGTATATTATGAAACTTCATCATCTGGTCGATGACAAGCTCCATGCCCGATCTATCGGTCCCTATTCGCTCGTCACGCAGCAACCCTTAGGAGGAAAGGCCCAGTTCGGGGGCCAGAGGTTGGGTGAAATGGAGGTGTGGGCCATGGAGGCCTATGGGGCCGCCTACACCCTCCAGGAGTTTTTGACCGTCAAGTCGGATGATGTGGCGGGCAGAACCCGCATGTACGAAAGGATCGTCAAAGGCAACAATACGCTTGAGTCCGGCCTTCCGGAGTCATTCAAGGTCCTGATGAAAGAGCTGCAGGGCCTCGGTCTTCAAATCGAGCTTTTTGAAGACAGCCAGATGTGAGATCGATGATGGTCGATCGAAAAAACCCGCAACATGCAACCGGAGAAGGCTATGGAAGAATTATTTAATTTTTTTGCAAAGCCAAAAGATCCATCCAGTTTTAATGCCGTCAGAATATCTTTGGCATCGCCGGACAAGATTCTGGAATGGTCCCACGGCGAGGTCAAGAAGCCTGAAACGATCAATTACAGAACCTTCAAGCCGGAACGGGATGGCCTGTTTTGTTCGAAGATATTCGGCCCTATAAAGGACTTTGAGTGCAATTGCGGGAAATACAAACGGATGAAGCACAGGGGTATTGTGTGCGAGAAATGCGGGGTGGAGGTGATTCAGAGCAAGGTTCGCCGGGAACGGATGGGCCATATTACCCTTGCCGCCCCTGTCGCGCATATTTGGTTCCTGAAGGCGCTTCCGTCGAAGGTGGGCAATTTACTGGATATGACCCTGAAGGATCTGGAAAGGGTCCTCTATTTTGAGGCGCATGTTGTTATCGATCCCAAAGATACGCCCCTTACAAAGTGCGATGTGTTAACGGATGAACAGTTGCAGCAGGCCAGGGAGGACTACGGCGACCGGTTTGAAACGGGCATCGGGGCTGAAGCCATTCAGACCATGCTGAAAAGTTTGAACTTGGAAGAGCTTTCTGAAGAACTCAGAAAGGAAATGACCACAACCAAGTCCGAGGCAAAGCGCAAAAAACTGACCAAGCGGCTGAAGATCATTGATGCCTTCAGAGAGTCCAAAAACCGTCCGGAATGGACCATCCTGGACGTGGTGCCTGTCTTGCCGCCGGACCTGAGGCCGCTGGTTCCGCTGGATGGGGGACGGTTTGCCACCTCTGATTTGAATGACTTGTACCGCCGGGTCATCAACCGGAATAATCGACTGAAGAGACTCTTAGAGCTGAACGCGCCTGATATCATAGTAAGGAACGAGAAACGGATGCTTCAGGAGGCCGTTGATGTTCTGTTCGATAACGGGAGAAGAGGAAAGGTCGTCACGGGCGCCAATAAGCGGCCTTTCAAGTCTTTGAGCGATATGCTGAAGGGAAAACAGGGGAGATTCAGACAGAATCTGCTCGGCAAACGGGTGGATTATTCGGGTCGTTCGGTGATTGTGGTAGGTCCTGACCTTCGCCTCCATCAATGCGGACTTCCCAAGAAAATGGCCTTGGAACTCTTTAAGCCCTTCATATACAACAAGCTTGATGAAAAGGGGATGGTCACCACCATCAAGAGTGCAAAGAAAATGGTGGAGCGGGAGACCCCTGAAGTCTGGGATGCCCTGGATGAGGTTGTCCGGGAATATTGCATCCTGCTTAATCGGGCACCCACGCTGCATCGGCTGGGGATGCAGGCCTTTGAGCCGATTCTGATCGAGGGGAAGGCGATTCAGCTCCATCCCCTCGTGTGCACTGCCTTCAACGCTGATTTTGACGGCGACCAGATGGCCGTTCATATCCCTCTTTCCCTCGAGGCCCAGATAGAGGCCAGAGTCTTGATGATGTCCACCAATAATATCCTGTCTCCTGCCAATGGAGACCCGATTATCGTACCGAGTCAGGATATTGTATTGGGCATCTATTATATGACGCGGGAAAGGCCGTTTTCAAAAGGCGAGGGAAAGACCTTTTCAAATCCCGAGGAGGTAAGGGTTGCTTACGATTCCGGAGAATTGGATTTGCATGCCTCCATCAAGGTAAGGATTGATGGTAAAATTTACCCAACCACAACGGGGCGAATCCTCCTTTATGAGATTATACCGGAGAGAACGATTCCCTTTGAATTGGTCAACAAGGTGATGACGAAAAAGGAACTCAGGTTTCTGATCAATGAGTCGCACCGCAAGGCGGGGATTAAATCGACGGTTATCCTGGGGGACCGGCTTAAGGATATCGGGTACAAATATGCCACGCTGTCCGGCATATCCATATCCATGAAGGATATGGTGATTCCCTCTTCAAAGGGGACGATTATTCAAGAGGCCGAAAAAGAGGTGAAAAGGATCGAAGAACAATATATAGACGGCCTGATTACGAATGGGGAGAAATATAATAAGGTCGTGGATATCTGGGCCAAGTCAACAGAAAGCGTGGCGTCCGAGATGATGAAGGAGATGGAGATCGAGGTGGTGGAAGGCCCTAAAAATCAAAAAACAGAGGTGGGCGG
The DNA here is from genome assembly GCA_964409475.1 of uncultured Desulfobacteraceae bacterium. Classification (GTDB taxonomy): domain Bacteria; phylum Desulfobacterota; class DSM-4660; order Desulfatiglandales; family Desulfatiglandaceae; genus AUK324. The sequence continues at coordinate 10,660 of CAYPDL010000111.1, forward strand.
CTTTAATCCGGTCTACATGATGTCTGATTCAGGCGCTAGGGGAAGCAAGGACCAGATGAGACAGCTCGCAGGGATGAGAGGTCTGATGGCAAAGCCTTCCGGCGAGATCATCGAAACACCGATTACCTCAAACTTCAGGGAAGGTTTGACTGTCCTGCAGTACTTCATTTCGACGCACGGGGCTCGAAAGGGACTGGCGGATACTGCCCTAAAAACAGCCAACTCCGGCTATTTGACGCGCAGACTCGTGGATGTCTCCCAGGAGGCGATAATTACCGAGGAAGACTGCGGCACCATGGATGGCATCTGGGTGGAGGCACTTGTGGAGGGGGGCGAAATCCTTCAGCGGGTGGGAGAGAGAATCCTTGGCCGGGTGGCCCTTGAGGACATTTATGATCCGGTGACAGGGGAATTGCTGGTCGGGGCCAACGGGGAGATCGGCGAGGACGAGGTTCAGAGGGTAGAAGCTGCGGGCATAGAGAGGGTAAAAATTCGGTCTGTCCTGACATGTGAGACCAGACGGGGCGTTTGCCGTGCATGTTACGGCAGGGACCTGGCCCATGGGCATCAGGTCAATTTGGGCGAGGCCGTCGGTGTGATCGCTGCACAGTCGATTGGCGAGCCGGGTACACAGCTCACCATGAGGACGTTTCATATCGGCGGTACGGCAAGCAAGCGGGTGGAGCAGTCCACTGTCCAGCCCAGAAACGAGGGCCAAGTCAGGTTCATCGGCCTGAAGACGGTGGAGAGCGAGGGGGGCAATCTTGTGGCCATGAATCGAAATGGTGAGATTGCCATTTTGGGGAAGGGCCAGAGAGAGGTTGAACGATATCCGATTATATATGGAGCAAAACTGAAAGTACGAGACGGCCAGCGGGTGAAGCCGGGCGAGGTGCTGGCCGAATGGGACCCTTTTACTATCCCTATTATTACGGAAGTCCCGGGCACTGTCAAATTTGGCGATGTGATAGAGGGCCGCACCCTGCAGGAAAAGCGTGACATGGTAACCGGCAAGATCAGCCGTGTGATCGTGGAATCTCGTGATCTTGACGTCAGGCCCCGGATTTCCATTAAAGATAGCAGCGGAAGAACTGCCAGTCTCACCGAGAGCAAGAAGGCCAAGGCCCGCTACTATTTTCCGGTTGGCGCTATTATCCTGGTGAACGAGGGGGATCATGTGGGCCCTGGAGCGGTCTTGGGGAAAATCCCTAGAGAGACCACTAAGACAAAGGATATTACCGGCGGGTTGCCGCGAGTCGCTGAACTGTTTGAGGTCAGAAAGCCGAAAGAGACCGCTATCATCAGCGAGATCGACGGTGTGATATCATTTGGAAAGTATACCAAAGGCAAGCGAAAAATGACGATCACGCCCGAGGTGGGTGAGCCGGTGAATTACTTCGTGCCCAGGGGAAAGCATGTGAGCGTTCTGGATGGGGATTATGTGAGGGCCGGCGAGGCATTGATGGATGGATCTGCCGATCCCAACGATATCCTGAAGATCAGGGGGCTTAAGGAATTGGCAAAATATCTGGTTAACGAGGTGCAGGAGGTCTATCGACTCCAGGGCGTTAAGATAAATGACAAGCATATCGAAGTCATCGTAAGACAGATGGTTCGGCAGGTAAGTGTGACGGATCCCGGTGATTCTCAGTTTCTCTTAGGGGATAGCGTTGAGAAGTGGCGATTTGAGGAAGAGAACCGGAAAATCATTGAAAAGGGCGGAAGGGCGGCGCTTGCCCGGCCCCTCCTCTTAGGAATCACCAAGGCCTCTCTAAATACGGAAAGTTTTATATCTGCCGCATCGTTCCAGGAGACGACAAAGGTCCTGTCTGATGCCAGCATCGCCGGAAAGATTGATTTCCTGAAAGGGTTGAAGGAAAACGTGATCATGGGCCGCCTGATTCCCGCAGGGACCGGGCTCAAGGACTACAGAAGCGTTGAAATCGGGGTCAAAAATTAATTTTTTTGAAATAGACTAAAATTGCCTTGACAATTTAATCCCGAAGAAATATAAAAACGAGTTCTATACTTTCCGATTTGACGGGAGGTAATGTATCGCTGATTGAGTTGGACGAAGGAGATCCCATGACGACGATTAACCAGCTTGTACGCAAAGGTCGCCGCAAACCAAAAAAGAAGGTCGCTACGCGCGCACTTCAGGGTGCGCCTCAGAAGCGGGGGGTATGTGTTCGTGTCTATACCTCGACGCCAAAGAAACCGAACTCCGCCCTGCGAAAGGTGGCAAGGGTCCGGTTGACGAACGGGATTGAGGTCACCTCCTATATTCCGGGCATGGGTCACAATCTTCAGGAGCACTCCGTGGTTCTTATCCGGGGAGGTCGTGTAAAGGATTTGCCCGGTGTCAGATATCATATCATCAGGGGAACCATGGATACGACGGGTGTGGATGATCGCCGGCAGGGGCGTTCCAAGTACGGCGCAAAAAGGCCAAAGGGACTTCGGTCGCACGGTTCATAATGCAAGAACAGGGAAGTTAAACCCAGGCCTTCCGGGTCTGGATTTTTTTAATTCCTGCTTTGGAGAGTTTATATGTCCAGAAAGAGGGTGGCTGCTAAGCGAAAAATAGCCCCAGACCCAAAATACAAGAGCGTGCTGGTTGCTAAATTTATTAACAATCTGATGAAAAAAGGGAAAAAGAGCACTGCTCAATCGATTCTCTACGGCGCCTTTGAGATCATGGAAGAAAGAGCAAAGAAGGATCCATTGACCGCCTTTCAATCTGCACTCGAGAATGTCAGACCCGTTGTGGAGGTGAAATCGCGGCGTGTGGGCGGTTCCACTTACCAGGTGCCTACAGAAGTAAGGCCGGCCAGGAGGCAGGCCCTGAGCATGAGGTGGATTATCGCCTTTGCCAAGGCAAGGGGTGAGAAGACGATGGCCGCCAAATTGGCCGGAGAGCTGATTGATGCCTCCAATGAAAGAGGCTCCGCGATTAAGAAGAAAGAAGACACTCACAGAATGGCCGAGGCCAATAAGGCGTTTGCACACTATCGTTGGTAAGCGCCGTGTATTAGGGGTGGCAGGTGGTGGGTGTTGGGAAGGTGATTGGG
>CAYPDL010000112.1:0-13592 GCA_964409475.1 uncultured Desulfobacteraceae bacterium
ATCTTATAAACTCAAGTTTCGCACCCCTTCGCGTTCCAGACCGGGAGGTATCAGGGGGGCTGGCTATTTCCAAATTGAGTTTTAGTCGTCCCGTATAGACGTATCATGCCAAATTTATTGAAATGATAGCCTAATGAAGGGTGCGAAACTTGAGTTATAAAGATGAGAACGAGGTTCGGGGTCATCTACAATTGACCTTTTTCGTGACTTCGCGTATGCTTTTATCATGTCGCTGCCCTTGAGAATTGACTGGCTGGATGCCAGGCATCACGTGATCAACCGCTCCCGGAAAGGGGAGAATCTGTTTCGCGCAACCTTTAAGTCAGACCTTGCGTCTTGCACCCATGTACACTGCTTTTTTTGGTTTTAAAGAAAATCCATTCAATCTGACGCCGGACCCGAGATATCTCTATCTGAGTCGATATCACAGAGAGGCCCTCGACCATCTCCTCTACGGAATCAATGAGCGGAGGGGGTTTATCGCCATCACGGGAGGCATCGGCACCGGGAAGACCACGCTCTGCCGGGCCCTCCTGGACCATCTGGATGCGAATACAAAGAGCGCCCTCATCTTCAGCTCTTTTATCTCTGACATGGAGGTCCTGGAGACCATTAACCAGGAGTTCGGCATTCCCATGGGGCCTGAGGCAAAGAGCAAGAAGGATTATATCGATGCGCTCAACCGATTCCTCTTAGACAATTTCAGAAAGGGAGGCAATGCGCTCCTCCTGATCGATGAGGCACAGAATCTTTCCCATACGGTCATGGAACAGATACGAATGCTTTCCAATCTGGAAACAGAAAAGGACAAGCTGATCCAGGTGGTGCTCGTGGGTCAATCGGAGTTGAAAGGCATCCTGTCTGCGCCATCCTTAAGGCAGTTGAATGAGCGGATTACCGTGCGTTACGACCTCAAGCCCGTGGACGCGGCCGACCTGAGAGCATATGTAACCCATCGCCTGTCAGTGGCCGGGGGGGGCGGAAACCTGAACTTTACCAAAGGGGCCTTCACACCGATCTATGCCTACAGCCGCGGGAACCCCAGAAGGATCAATGCGGTCTGCGACCGGGCCCTCCTGATCGCATACGCCGACGAAAGACAGACCGTTACCCGCCGGATGATCAAGGAGGCCATCAAAGACCTGTCCGGGGGTGCGGGGACCGGACGGATGCCGGAACCAAGGTCGAAACAAGCCCTCGGGCCGCTGACCGTCGCCCTGCTCCTGTTGCTCGTGATCGCCGCGGCTCTTGCCGGCTGGAGCCTCAGGCGGGATGCCGTTTCCCCTCCTGAGACCATGACGGCCCCCGCATTGACGAGACCCACCGAAAAGAAAATGGGAGACCTGTTTCTGGATGAACGCTCAAGCCTTGCAGGCCTGTTCGATCTGTTTGGGGCCCACAGCCGCCTCCGGCCGGGAGGGGCCTACGACCCGGACGGAAAGGCGAGTCCGGATACAGGCGATCTCAACCTGGGGCTGATCTCTTTGAGCCTGGCGCCTGAATATTTTTCCCTCTTGAAGAAGCCATTTCGTGTGACCGTGGCCGGGCCCCTGCCCCCTACTCTGCCGCAACCGCGTTATCTCCTGATCAGCAGGACAAACGACGGGGGCGCTGTTGCCCTGGACCGTGGAGGGAACACCCGATCGCTCGCCAGAGATTTTATTCTAACGCACTGGGGTGGAAAGGTCTCATTCCTCTACCCCTATGAAGAGAGGGACCGGTATTTGAACAAAGGGATGAACTCCCCTGAGGTCCTAAAGGTCAAGCGTCTCTTGAACCGGGTTGGGTACCCGGTTGAGCAGGACGGGGTGTTCGAGGAGCAGACCTTCAGGGAAGTCGTCAGATTCCAGAAGGACTTCGGCCTGAATGCGGATGGGATCGTCGGACCAAGGACTATGGCCCTTCTCTTTCAGATGACGGAGTGAATGGAATTGAGCTACATCCATCAAGCCTTGAAGAAGGCCCAGACGGAAAGGGACGACCGTTACGGAAAATATGAGGGAATCCTCTTCTCGTCCCGTTCAAAAAAGGCAGGACTCGTCAAAAGATGGACCTTGATTGCCGTGGCGGCGCTTGGTATCCTTTTTCTTGCTTTTATCTCCTATTCATGGTTGGATCTAAGCGGCCCCCAGGCCACGACAAAGGACCCACCGAAACCGAAACATGCCGGTCCGGCCCCGGACCCTGTCCCGGATAAGACCACAGATGCCGATGCGCTCTACCAGGTCGGAAAGACGCACCACAGGAACGGACGGCTGGGAGAGGCGAAGATCTTTTATGGGAAGGCGCTCAAGGCCGACGCCGGCTGCGTAGCGGCATTAAACAACCTTGGTGTGATCCTGATGACCGAGAAAAACTATCATGAGGCCCGAAGCAGATTTGAAAAGGCCATCCGTCTGAAGCCGGGATACGTGGACCCCTGCTACAATCTCGCATGTCTCTTCGCCCTTACAGGCCAGCCCGAACAAGGGATCAGATACCTGAAACGAGCGGTCTCCCTGCACCCGCAGGTCAAGGCATGGGCTTTGGAAGATGCGGACCTGGAAAAGCTGCGCAATGAGCCGGGGTTCGCGGAAATTGTGGATTAGAAATGGATGAAGGATAATAAAAAGGGACAGAGTGAATTGCAGTGAAACTCGAAGGAGATGTCGCCGCTTGTCGTTCAGCCACTAACGACTCGACCACTTGACGACTCGACAACTCGACCATGAAACACGTTAAAACAACATATCTTAAATATATTCTGTGGGCGGCACTGTGGCTCGTTACGGCTGCCGCGCCCGCCGGGGCCGCCCGGATCGCAGGGGAAGAGGGGGTAACGCCTGCGGCCCCTTCTGCCAGACCTCCGGTCAGGGAGGGAGTCCACGCAGGAGGGGAGCAGGTTCAGAAAGCCGAACCTGCGCAACCAGCCCTGAGGTCCGCTGTGCCGGGGCCTGCCACTGCGATTTCTCAGTCCCCGCAGGCCCGCTCGCCGGAGGACGTCCCATCCAGCCCGGCCCAAGACAAGCAGACGGCAACGACCGCTGAAGCTGCCCCAAAACCTGACGACAAAGCCGCCGCCGATGACCAACTCCATGACCCCTATGTCACCATCGATTTTGACAATGTGGACCTGCCGGTCTTCATCAAATTCATCAGCGAGCTGACCGGAAAGAATTTTGTGATCGACAATGCGGTAAGGGGAAAGGTCACCATCATCTCTCCCACCAAGATATCGGCCGATGAGGCGTACCGGGTGTTTGAATCGGTGCTGGAGGTGCACGGCTTTTCCACTGTGCCTGCGGGAAGCATTATCAAAATTGTTCCGGCCGTGACCGCCCGATCCATGAGCGTGGAGACACGGCTGCGGGCGGAGGCCGTGAGCTCGGAAGACAAGGTGGTTACCCAATTGATCCCCCTCAGATATGCGGACCCGGAAGAGCTGAAAAAGCTCTTTACCCCCCTGATATCCAAAAATAGTGTTGTTGTCTCTTATCCCCCCACCCGGACCCTGATTGTCACCGACGTCCTCTCCAATATCGAGCGACTCCTCCGCATTACAAAGGCCATTGATGTGGAGGGGGTGGGTGAGGAAATATCGGTGATACCCCTCCGCCACGCCATGGCGGCCACCCTGGCCAAATCCATGGACACGGTATTCCAGAAAGACAAGAGGCTGCCAAAAGCGGCCCAGCAGGTTGAATCTGAGGTGCGGATCGTCCCGGACGAGAGGACCAACTCGCTCATATTGCTGGCATCGGAAGACGATACGCTCAAGATCAGGCAATTGGTGGAGTTGCTGGACAGGGAAACGCCCCGGGGAGAAGGGAGCATCCGCGTCTATTATCTGCAGCATGCCAATGCCGAGGAGCTGACCAAGGTGTTGACCACCCTCCCCTCAAAACAGACGGCCGCGCCAGAAAAAGGGAAAACCCCGGTTATTTCCAAGGAGGCCCGGATCGTTGCGGATAAGGCCACCAACTCCCTGGTCATCATGGCCGACAAGGATGACTACCTCGTACTGGAAGAGGTGATTCAAAAACTGGATATCCCCAGGTCGATGGTCTATATCGAGGCCCTCATCATGGAGGTTAACGTGGAGAAGGACTTCAGCCTCGGCGTGGAATGGGAGGGGATCAAGACATTTTCATACGATGGAAAAAATGCAGGGGTGTTCGCCGGATCAAGCAGCGACGGTTTCAAAAATACCGCCAGTGCGCTTGCGGGCGCCCTGCCCAAAGGGTTTTCATTGGGCGTGATCGGTGAAACCATTGAAATCGCAGGGATCAAGTTTCCGAACCTGGCCGCGGTTGCGCACGCATACCAGCAGGATACGGACATAAACATTCTCTCCACGCCCCAGTTGCTCACCACCGACAATGAAGAGGCCGAAATCATGGTGGGAAAAAACATGCCATATATCACCAGCAAAGACAAAACGGCTGCACTAGTGGACTACAGCAATTACGAATACAAGGACGTTGGGGTGACCATGAAGGTAACGCCGCAGATCAGCCAGGAGCGCTTTGTCCGCCTCAAGATCTATCAGGAGGTATCAAGATTGGCCGCAACCTCTGAAACCGACAAGCCCACGACCTATAAACGCATGGCCCAGACCACTGTGGTGGTGAAGGACGCCAATACCGTGGTCATCGGGGGCCTGATCGGCGACGAAACGACCCATATCGACTACCAGGTCCCCTGCCTCGGGAGTATGCCCCTGATCAGTTGGCTGTTCAAGTCCACTTCCAAGAGAATCGACAGGACCAACCTCTTTGTCTTCCTGACGCCCCATATTATTCAAAACCCGGACGAGGCAAAAAAGGTCTATCAGGACAAAAAGGACCAGATCGAGACCATCAAGGAGGGCGTGATCAAGTTGTATAAAAGGCCCGAATCCAGGCCCGCTCCGGCGGGGGGGAAAGAGTGAGCGCTCATGGCTCATGGCTGATAAGCTGATGGCTGATAAATGGCTGGGGGGCTCAATCCCGCTTTCAGCGGGACTTAACAGCTCAACAAACCCTGAGAGGCTTTTCCATGCAGCACAGACGGATCGGCGAGATATTGATAGAGACAACCGGCCTTACCGATCAGGGCATTGAGGAGGCCCTTCGGATCCAGGCGGAAAAGGGGGGTCGAATCGGGGAGATTCTGATCCGGCAGGGGGCTGTTACCGAAACAGAGCTCCTGAAAGCCCTGGGGATCCAGTTCGATATCCCGGTTCTGCCCGCCCTCCTCTCGCCTGATCTGGACACGTCTTTCACCCAGGAGGTCCCGATCCAGTTTCTCAGAAAACACAAAATGACCCCTGTTGTTACGCCCGGGGCTGCGGTTATCGCCATCCATGACCCCCTTCTCTTTCAGCCCCTGGATGACCTGAGACGTCTGCCGATCCTGAAAGGTGCGAGGGTCGTCCTGTCCCCCTACGGGAACATCCTTTCCGTCATCAATTATGCCTACGACATGAGCCGCGATTCCGCCGAACAGGTGATCGAGGACATGCACGGGGAGGATACCAGTCAGATCCTCTCCGAGATCCAGGAGACGGGCGACCTCCTGGAGGACACCAGCGACGCCCCAGTCGTCAAACTGGTCAACCTGATGCTCTCCCAGGCGGTCAAGGCCAGGGCCAGCGATATTCACATCGAACACTCCCAGCATACCCTCAAGATCCGCTACCGGGTAGACGGGATCCTCTACGATATGCTCTCCCCGCCCAAGCATATTCAATCGGCTCTGATCTCCCGCATCAAGATCATGGCCAAGATGAATATCGCAGAGAAACGACTCCCCCAGGACGGCCGGATCGAGATTCGGATTGCCGACAAGAGCATCGACATCCGGGTGTCCACCATCCCTGTGGCCTTTGGCGAACGGGTGGTCCTGCGACTGCTCGACAAGACCAATATCCTCTTGAATGTCTCCGACCTCGGGATGCCGGCCGACCGGTTAGACCAGTTCAACCGGCTCATCCGGTCCCCGCACGGGATCATTCTGGTCACCGGACCCACCGGCAGCGGCAAGACCACCACTCTTTATGCGGCCCTCTCCACGATCAATACGACCGACATCAACATCATCACCATCGAAGACCCCATCGAATACCAGCTTGACGGCATCGGCCAGATCCAGGTCAACCCCAAGATCGACCTCACCTTTGCCAAGGGACTCCGGTCCATTGTCCGGCAGGACCCGGACGTCATACTGGTGGGCGAGATACGCGATCTGGAAACCGCCGAGATCGCCACGCAGTCCGCCCTGACCGGGCATCTGGTCTTTTCGACCCTCCACACCAATGATTCAGCCAGCGCCACGACCCGGCTCATTGACATGGGGATAGAGCCTTTCCTGGTGACCTCCTCGGTGACCGCTATCCTGGCCCAGCGACTGGTTCGCGTCGTCTGCAAGGAATGCAAGGAGGCATATACGCCCGACACGGAGTCCCTGCAAGGCATCGGCATCACACCCGATATGGCTGAAGGTAAAGTGATCTGCCGGGGACGGGGATGTCCCGCTTGCCTTGACACAGGCTTCAAGGGGAGGACCGGCATATTTGAACTGATGATCCTGGATGAACCGGTCAGAAACCTGATACTAAAGACCTCTGACGCCAATGCCATCAAACAGAAGGCCGTTGAGCAGGGGATGCTGACCCTGCGCCAGGACGGGGCGCAGAAGGTATTGGACGGGATCACGACCATTGAAGAGGTTTTCAGGGTTACGTATCAATGATGCTGGATACTGTATTAACTCCCTGCTCCCTGCGCCTAATTCAATTGAGGAAATAACGTGTTCCCACCTTTCCGATGGCGGACGGCCTGCTATCCTGCTGCGGCCCTCCTGGCGGGTCTGCTGGCGGCACAGATCATCGCCACCTTCCAGGTCTATCTCTCCAACAGATCCCTCTACGATTCCCTCGCCGTCATCACTCAGGCCGGCTATCTCCCGGTCCCCAATCAACGGATCATGGGGAGTCTCCAGGAACCGGGCCCGGCCGTTTATGGCGGGCTCTTCTTTGCCCTGACCGTAGGGGCCGGCATCTCCCTCCTCGCCTTTGCCGCGGCCTGGACCTGGGACCGGATCTTCTCCCGCAAGCCCTTTTCCCTGATTCTCCTCCTCCTTTTTTGGGCCGGATCGATTGCCGCGGTGAATTGGGAAGGCATTTCTCCCCTGGCGACAGCCTACTTTACTGTGATACCGACCGTGGTCTTCTGGATTACATTGAGATGGATGCCTCAACAGAGACAAGGAACTGCCTGGCCTTCCGCCTTGATTCATCTCATGACGATTGCCCTGTTGGCGTCTCTCTGGGCGCCGCAGATGAACGGTGATCTTTTTCTGGACCTCAGAGACAGGCTTCTCCTCTCCAACGCCTTCGGCGCAAAGATAAGCGATTTCTATTACAGGTACACCCTCTATCCTGCAGAGGTCTTCAAATCACTGGACCAAAAGGTCCTCAAGACCTGCTCGCTGGATGAGGTCAGGAAGAAGCCGCTGAAAAGGCTGTTGGAAGAGAAGCTCCTCAGCTGCGATTATCTCTGCATAGAAGGGAAGGGGACAGTTGATGTTGAGATAAGGGAATCGGGGAGAGATCTGATCTTGGAAAGGAGGGGGCGGGTGATCCTCAAGACCACTCCCAATGATTTCCTTTCGGCGCCGGCCGATGTCTTGAGACGGTTTTCTTCAAGAACAGACAGATACCCCCTTTTCCGTCAATTTACCTATTATGGCCTCCTCATAGGATTTCCTGTCACACTCTATCTTTTCGTATACGGCATCCTCCTTTTTTTGTTAACTCGGTGCGTTGGCCTGAGGATTGCCTCCTTGACAGCCGCCTTCCTCTGTTTTTTGGCAGGCGTATCATTGCTGATACCTCTCTGTCTTAGCAATGGGGGAAACATCGACAAGAACCATCTGGATAGGATGCTAACATCCGGTCGCTGGCAGGAGAGGGTAGCCGCGCTGAAATTTGTCCGACAAAATTGGCTGGATGTGTCCGCTTTTTCTTCCTATCGGAGAATGTTGTCAAGCCCTTACATACCGGAGCGGTACTGGCTGACAAAGGCCCTAAGTGTCAGCCGGAGCCACGAAACCTATGAAGACCTGTTGCGTTGCCTCGATGATCCCTCACCTTCAGTGGAATGCATGGCCTTTCAGTCTCTGGGTCGGAGGGGCGACCGGGATGCCATAAATGAGATTCTGAAACGGATCAAGACCTCGGACCACTGGTACACCCAGTGGTATGCCTACAGGGCGCTGAAGGTACTGGGATGGAAACAAACAGGATTTGAAAAGGATAATAAATATGATTGACAATACTACGATATGCCTATATAGTATGATTATCAGGACAACTTTCGGACCGAAAATTAGGAGGATTATCCATGGGCTACGCAAAGGTGAGTGTAACCATACCCCAGGAGGTGTACGAGGAGATCAAAAATGTCTCATCCAGAAATAATGTCAAGTTGAGCCGCCTGGTCACCGAGGCCATATCGGACAAACTCAGAAGGATCAAGGAGCAGGACCTGATCGATCAGATAAACAAGGTCTACGACGATCCGGAGGTTTCAGCAGAACAGCGCAGGGTGGCAGAATCCATTGCAGATACCACCGAGGTGGAGGAGCTGCCATGGTAACGCCGAGCCAGGGAGACGTCTATTGGGTCAGTTTCGGTCCTGCATCCGATTCGGGGCCGGCCGGCAAACGGCCGGCAGTGGTGATCCAGAACGATCTCTTGAACCGGAGCCATATCCTGACGACCGTCATTGCGCTGTTGACGTCGAACCTGAAACTGGGTGAAATCCCCGGAAACGTGCGCCTGAACAAGGGGGCCGGGAATCTTCCCAAGGCAAGCGTTGCCGTGGTGAGTCAGATGGCCACGGTGGACAAGGGGCGGTTGCTTGAAAAGATCGGTACCCTGAACAGGCAGGCTACGGAAGAGATTATCCGGGGCTGCAAGGATGTGATCAGCCTGGTTGAAGGATGACATCGAAGGGCGATCGGATGGAGACGGCCAGAATCCAGATGAAGACCCTGGCCCTGTGTCTTGGGGCGGTCGTTGCAGTGGAAGCCGGTACGAGGCTGGGAATACAGGGGAAGTCCTCCCATCCCATGGTTGTTCTGGGAGCGGTGCGACTGTTGCAGGCCGGTCTCATCATCCTGATTGTCTGGATCCGGGAAAAGAGACTGACGCCGATTGGATTGTCCCTGAAAAAGACCCGTCCCGGGCTCAAAAAGGGGTTCATCTGGTCGGCCGGTTTCGGGCTGCTTGTCCTGTTGGGCGGCGTCCTCGTCTATGTCATGGGGGTAGACCCGCTGTCCTTGATACATACCCCTCTCCCGGCAGATCCCGGTCATACCCTCCTCTTCTTTATTGTGGGAGGCCTCATCGCTCCCATCACAGAGGAAATTTTCTTCAGAGGCGTCCTGTACGGTTTTCTCAGGCGATGGGGGGCACTGACGGCCATCCTCTTGAGCACCCTCGCCTTTGTCCTGGCACACCCGGTCTTCCCGACCATCCCGATCACCCAGGTGGTGGGGGGCCTCCTCTTTGCACTGGCCTACGAGGTTGAAAAGAACCTGATGGTCCCCATCACCATTCATGCCCTGGGGAATACGGCCATCTTCGGCCTTTCGCTCATCGGATAGCGGTTCCGGGTTCCGTGAGTTTATTGGGCTCGTTGGGTTTCTGGCGCCATCAAACCGATTACCGATTTCCGCCCAAGGCTATTTTGGGTAACAGGGGCTGAACAACCGACGGGCGTTCAGGGCAACGGTCGAAGGGTCATCCTACCTGTATTCCACAATAAACGTCTCTGCGGTTCCCGAAACCTCATCCCCGTTCCGGTCCAATGCGATGAGTTCCACGGTATACGTGCCGGGATTGAGATTTAGACTGAATTCATGCTCAAATTCATAGATCGAAGGAAACCAGTCGATCGGATCTGGCGGTGTTGGGTCGTAATATTCTCTTTCAAGCGTCACCTCACGGGTCGTTACGGCGATCTCGTTTCCCTGGGAATCTTTTATTCGATATCGGACGTTTTTAATCCAGTTGTCGGCGATATAATACAGGTACTGATCCGGGTCATCTGTAACCCCTGCCGGTATGGGTGTGACAACACCGAAAACGCTGAATTCCTCGCTGGTTGTCAGCTTGATTCCGTCTGAGAGATTTAGATCAAGGGTCTTGGGCGTCTTTTCGTTGATGTTGTATTTGTTGTCGCCGTCACCTGTTCCGAGCATTTTGATCTCAGCCCTTGACAAGACCAGTCGGTCTCCATAGTCAAACAGGGTAATGGATCCCGGAATGGTCTTTTTCTCCGATTCCATCGTTGTGTATTTGATCTCAGGCTCTCCAATATTGTAATAGTAGAAGTAGGTGTTCGGGTTATCAATGACTTCTGTGAGCAGGGCCTTGCCGATTTCGAGGCGGGCCGTTGCGCCGTTACCTCTCAGATTATAAAGGATGAAACCAATCAGGGCGTTTTCAGGCGTGCCGTATGTGGCGCCTTCGACCGTGTTGACGACCTCCAGCGAGTTCTGTGGCCTCGCGCGTCTTTGTATCATGTAGGAATTCTCCCAGCTTATAGGGGAAAAATATCCGGGAAGGGGGTCCCAGAGCTTCCTGTATCTATGTTCTGGTGCATCTGCATAGGCAAAAAATTTCTCCTTATGATTTTCAGGCAGGAACGCGCCGAATAACTTACGTATTGGTTTGAAGTACACCTGAATGGTTTCACTGTGAAAAGATATGTCCCCGGACAGGCCGGTAACCTTCAGCGTATAGACCCCTTCGGTCAGGTCTTCCAGCGGGTTTCCCGCCGCGTCCGTATAGTCGGTATCAAAATCCTTGGTCGATCCCCCCAGAATGATCCCGCCATAGTATTCCTCGGTGACCAGCACCTTGTTGCCCGGATAGTAAAACCCTCCCGGAACATTCACCAGATCCGGCGCCTTATCAAGGTTGTGGGCCACGCCGTCGGGATAGTTCTGTTCGATGGCGCTCTCCGGCGTTACGCCGGTCAGTTCATCAACCTGGCTTTCCAATCTCCTTACGGGCGTCCCTAAGGCGGTTTCTCCCCTAAAAAGCTCTATCCGTATATTCCCGGGGACTTGAACTCCATCAGAAAAAAGCCCGATCACATAAAAATCGCTTTTTTCGCCAAAGTACCGCTCTTCAACGCTGGGGTATTTTATGGTGAACGTCTTTGCCGACGTACCTGAGCCCGAGTCTGAGCACGACAGGGTAAACAACAGGCCCAGGAGTACACAAAGTAAAACGAGTCTTCTTACAACAAAAGGCGTCTTATCCGCAATCAGTCTGCTTTTCATGGAATCCTCCTTTCAGAAAGAGGCCGTTACAGGCGCACGGCAAAGCCTGACAGCCGGCTATGGCTTCAAAACCGCCAATCCCAGCACACCATACCCGGTACCTAATGCATCGTTGAAATAAAACACCCCTTGTCAGCATCCTTTTTCCGGACCGTAACTGTTATTGCGTCCGTATCTGTCTTTGCGCCGTTGTCCGTGACCGTCAACTCAAAGGTCAAGGCTGTTTCTTTGTCAACACCCGGCGCAGTAAAGGTCGGGTTGACGGCCGTCGCGTCCGACAGGGTCACCGAGGTCCCTTCGGTCTGGCTCCAGGAATAGAGGGGGATGCCGTAATCGGGATCATACGATTCGGACCCGTCCAGGGTGCCCGTGTCAGTGGACTTGACGGTTTGATCAGCACCTGCATTCGCAACGGGCGACTCGTTGGTCTTATTCCTGGCCACATTTCTTACATCATGGCGGAACTTGGGCCACGCCACATCTTCCAGGGAGCTTGAACCGCTTTCAAAGGCATAGAGTCTGCCATCTTCCGATCCCACATAAACATCCCCGCCAAAGCCGATGGCGGGTGATGAAGAGACCTCGCCGCCGGTTTCTAACCGCCACTTCAGGGCGCCGTTCGATGATGTTATCGCGTACAGGCTGTTATCATCCGACCCTGCATAGATGGTCCCGTCCTGCCCTACTGCCGGGGAGGAGGTGATGCTGCCCACAGTCCCTTCCGCAGGGAATACCCACTTCTGATCACCTGCTGCGGCCCGGAGGGTCATCGGATACAAGACGAACAGAATGAACCAGGCTGCCGCCGGACATATGAACCTCGATCCTCCCCTATATCCACAGGCCATATGGTCTCCTTTGTCTGCGCTGTCAAATCCTGAACTGGACATCAACCTATTGAACCCTTGGGTTATTATCATTAAATTCAGTAGCACTCAAGGACAAAAATCTGTGATGGCCGGTCAAGGTAATACAGAGGACCCCATCCCCTTTTGTATTTGACACACCAGCGGCAGCCGCTTATACTCAGCGGCGATCACTGACGGATGTTCGCGGCTGACTCTCCTTTTTTCAAAAAACTCAACGGGGGACCCAATCATTGCGAAAGCCGAAGATCCCCTCTTTATCGGGGCTGCGGAAGATCTCTTTTTTATTCTGTCTCGCCATGTTCCTGAGTGCCTACTGCTATGCAGAGGTCCAAGAAGGTCCGGAGGCGACTGCCGACCCGGGGAGCAATCCCTTTGCACAAGGAAAGATCTCTTTTCAACTCGTTTCCGGGGCACTCTTTTCTCTTACAGGCCTCCCGGAAGACAGTCCTGTATTCAATTATGCCCAGACCAACCTGCGGCTGGGATGGATGTTGTACACTCCCAGGCCTCAGGAAGGCCTCCTGAGAGGAAACTGGGAGGCCTTGATTGAGATCTCCAATTCCATTATCTTCAAGGGGTTCGGCAATTATATCGGCGGCGTAACCGGTCTGCTTCGTTACAACTTTGTCCAGCCGGACTGGAAGGTGATTCCCTACATCCAAGGGGGTGCAGGGATTGTGTACAACGACGCATACAAGGATGAAACCCAGCAGGCCATCGGCCAGGCCATTGAATTCACACCCCAGTGCAGCCTGGGACTTCATTATCTGATTGCCCGAAAATGGTCTCTGGACGTTGAGGGGATGTTCCATCACATTTCCAACGCCGGGATGTCGAAACGCAACCGCAGCATCAATGCACTGGGCGGGTTCCTGGGAGTTACCTATTTCTTTGGAGCGGATTAAGTCTCGGCAATGAGGGAGGATATTATGGACATCATTTATTCAACAGAACTGGCGATACCCCTTTATCAGATAGGTTTGCTGCTCGCTCTTAGTACACTGGCGCTCCTTTTCGGCAGCGTGAGAATAGCCTTGATAATTAATTATATGTTTGTTCTGTACTGGGGTTACTGGCTCAACCGGGAGGCGGTATTGGGAAAGGGGCCGCCTGCATTGGATCTGTTTACCCTCTGCTATTTCGGCTTCGGCTTAGTAATCGTCGTTCTTGCCGTGATCGGACTTTTGAACCGTACCGATTAAGAATCAACCGGCAAGAGAAGTGCCTAAAATCTGGAGTCTCTAAAGGTAACTTCTCAATAAGTTCGGGTGGAATTCATCCGTAAGGATTTCATAAAAGGCTTACGCCTAAACTCCAATAATTCAAATTAATCTCGATTACACCATATTAAGAATATGGATATTGTTCATACCCGAACTTATTGAGAAGTTACCTCTAAAGAGCCTA
>CAYPDL010000113.1:0-13527 GCA_964409475.1 uncultured Desulfobacteraceae bacterium
GTCCCGCTTCCCAGGGCCGGGAGTCTGTTCTTGCGCCCCCATGCCCCTCATGCAATTGTTCTCATCGTTTTTGTGATTATCTTCCCAATTTGATCGACTCCGCCATAGCGCAGTTCATAGGCCGGTGTGGTGCGTGCGAGACGCGCGACTTCTGAAAATCCTTGACCCGGTAGATTCCTGGCGTTTATCAGGCACCCCATCAGGGTGGCCGCGTTTTTTGCTTTTGAAAGTTCACAAAGTTCGCAAAGGCCTTTTGATGAAAACCGAGGAAATATGATGCAATATAAAGGGACGGTGTGGACAACCTGACAGGGCCCGATCCCCCTGGGAGGCGCAATCGTCCTGGTGCCGCTGGTAACCATTTCCTGTTTTGAATCGTTGGCGCAGAGGATTTCTTGCAAAACGCCTTCGCTGCCTTTTTTCAGGTTAAGGGGTCTGGCAAGACCCTCCAATTGTGTGGTGTGCGAAGGAATGAAAACCAGTTCGTCGGTGAGGTAGTCAAACCCCTGTGTAAGGAGCCAGGCCGCGAGGGTTGTTTTGCCGCTGCCGCTGGGTCCCGGGAGCAAAAGGCCGCGCCCTTCCCAGGCCAGGGCCGCAGCGTGAAATACCAGCCCGGTGCGGCTATGGTCTGCCAGATGATAGACAATTCGATCCAGCAGATATCCAGCCATCTCCGCTTCGGACAGCGTATGTCGCTCCAGTTCATTTTCGCGATAGAGACAGAATTCACCCGCCTTATCTTCCTGCACCAGACGATACGTAACATGGGCGGTATCACGGTCTGTTCTGGGAATATCCTTGTACAGGTAATCGACGATGCGATCAGGCCCCTCACCCTCACATTCAATGGCAAGAATGGTGCCTGCGAAGTATAACCGGTGTGTTTTCATAGGATGGATTTGGGTTTTACTTCAATACACCCCGCCTCTTTGAATGCTTTTAGTGTGGTTTTGACATCCGAGGGGATGGCCTTGGCTGCATCGGGGAAGGCCTCGCTGAGCAGACTGATGATCTGTTCAATATTATGATTCCCATCGCATAGTCCCCAGATCAAGGACCCGGTCTGATTCAAATACACGATTTTTTCCTCACTCGGATGGTAGAGCAGCAGTTCATCATCCAGTTGTTCCAGGCGATAATCGTCTTTGCGTATGGGCACCAATTCAGTCTCTGTGACGTCTGAATTTGATTGTTGAGTATTGTCCATTCTCTTATGCCTCCTTTTTCTTCGGGCGTCTTTTATGGTCTTCAACAATATTATGGGTAAGCCATTCGAGAAGGTGAAGGGGATGGCGCAGCCAGCGGTGCCAGAACCAGGAGCTCCGGCCCCTCCCTCCGTAAAATAGGCGCACCCACCATTCACCTGGGAAAAAGGTCTCTTTCAAAAGTTTCCAGGGATTGCCG
The DNA here is from genome assembly GCA_964409475.1 of uncultured Desulfobacteraceae bacterium. GTDB lineage: Bacteria > Desulfobacterota > DSM-4660 > Desulfatiglandales > Desulfatiglandaceae > AUK324. The sequence continues at coordinate 1,405 of CAYPDL010000113.1, forward strand.
TCGGGTAATGAGCGACGACGCGGCCACCCCTGGTAATCCCGCCCTATCCCCTGTTGGCAGGTGAAGCCATTTAAGGAAAATCGCTTTGACAGCCACGGTTTCCAAGGTGTGAGGCAATGCAGAAGCGGAAGTATGTTGATGACCTGAGGATATCGCCGCCTGATTTTTTGCCAGTCCATGGGGTCATGGAATTTATCAATCAGGCCGATCATATCAGCCAGGTGCATGAATCGCAGCGGCGTCTGCAGCAGCGGGGGTCCGCAGGCGTGACGGTAGACATGCCACAGCATGGCCTCGTAACCCAGCGTATAGGCCGTCATACCGCCCATCCGAAAAGGGATGGCCTCATCAATAAGATCTTCAAAAAAAATGGAAGGGTAGTAAATGGTCATGGGAAACAACCGAAAATGCACCTCTATGCTGACCCGCATTCCCTGATCATAGCGTCTGGCAATATCCAGGTGGTGGTGCTGATGGGATATGGGATTCCCGGGATCCGGACTGATATCGTATCCCAACTCGGCCAGAATGTGCTGGGCGGACTGGACATCAGACTCAGACACCAGCAAGTCCGTATCGCGCATGGGCCTGAGTCCGGGTTGCGGATAAACCAAGTAGGCCAGGGCCGCTCCTTTGAGCACCAGGGTGTTGATCCCGGCCGATGCATAGGCCTCCAGGATTTCCTGTAAGGCCTGTTCCCGAACCGCATTGGCGTGCCGGTGACGTACGTACAGGCCCTTCAGTTCACGTTCACAAGCCAAGGGCGGAACGACCCCGGCTGCTTTGAGATGGGTGTATAGCAATGGCCCGAGACCGTTGACTTCGGCCAATCTCGGCAGCAGATCCCATCCATTGAAGGGCTGACATACATCGACCAGTCGCTCATAAAGCCCCGGATGTCCGGTGGGACAAGCGCACAAGCCCAGGATCGTTTCGGCCCGGCGAATATCGGAAAGCGGGGGATCAGAGGAAGCATTGGTGGGCAAGTGACTTAGCATAAGGGTGAACAGGATCCGGCCTGAATAAAACATTGATCCGTATCAGATGAGGGAAAAAGAAAATCTTGAAAGCCCTAACCTCGCTCAATCATTAAATAATATATATCGCGATGATTATGAGCAGGGACTAATGACCAGGAAGTTGGTCGCACTCCGTATTGCTTTCCTGGTTTGTATCGGTGTTTTTTATTTGGGTGCATGCCTCAAGCCCCGGCGCACAATCAGTAATAAAACGCCAGGTTATTGTCCCGGTGGTGGCAGTCTGATAAACCAGACTCAGGATGATGTAACTTAAAAGGCTGCCAGTCTGAAATTGCATAATGATCTGGCAAATGGCTTGGGCCAGCAATCCCGTAGGATCGAAAAACGATACTGTGCCGTAATGTTCGCCTCCAAAGGTGTCTCCAATGGCTACAACCCCTGAATCTTTTGAAGCGTTGGGGACCCCAGGGGGATGCAGGGTGTATTGCAGATTGGATATGGTAATTTCTGCCGTTGCCTGCGCATGAGCAGGGAGGACTCCGATTTCTACCATAGGCGACAACCATGTGTTTGGAATAAATGCCGAGGCAGCCAATACACCGCCGGTGGCACTCATTATCTTGAGCAACTCGCGCCGGCTCACTGCCTGCTGGGTGACTTTAGGTTCTGGTGTGGCCTTGGGTGTTTCTTTCATGGCCTTTCTCCTCTCGATTTATATGAAACCAAACAAATGATGCTTCGTCGGGAGTGGCCCTCCCCCGGCAGGAGCCGGGGGCATCTTTGGGCCACAAACTCAAACCTGCCTGAGCCCTTCGGGCTAACGCTGCATCTCCAGACAGGAGTCTGGAGTTTTATGTGGCTGAAGAAGGCGCCATACTACCTCCCTGGGAGAAGCTAAATCAGGGCAGGAATAATAAGATTGACGGCTGCTCTTTCAATCTATTTCTTCCCTTTTTCCTTTCCCTTGCTCTTTCCTCTTTTAAGGATGGTTACCAAGTCCTCACCTTCTATTTTGGTCCCATCTGCTAATATACCATTCAAGGTCAACGTGACCTCGTCACCGTCTTCAACATCTCCTAAGGCTTCGACGATTTCCTGGGTGGAGAATTTTAGGGTAAGGTCCATGATCCCGTCTGGACCTAAATTGTTGCAAACACCGGGTTCAGAAGGTGTGCCGACGTCTTCCAAACCAGACCTCAAGGGAGCAATCCCAATTAGACGGATGGTTGCGACATCAATGTCTTGAACATTAAATTCATTAGTGCCCAAGACTGCCACCGGCAAGACGCCCTTTGACTTTACGTTCAGCGGGTTGGGACATGATCCCGGCTTAATGTCAATTGAGACCTGCCCGCCACAATACTGGACAGTTTCTATGGTTAAATAAGCTGATGGATATGGTTCAGGCAATGGAGAGTACTGTCCTGTTGAATCGTATTCTGCAAAAATCTCTAGGCCTATCTTGTATATACCAGGCGTCAAAAGGTTATTCAAAAAGAGAGGTGGGGCCTCGTAAGCCCAGTCGAAGCTGCCAGCTGAGAATGGATGACTAATGTATACTTTGGAATCCGGCATTCCATCTTTTTCAAAAGTCATATAACATAGATAGGGATGATCACTATCGCCACAAAGCTTTCCACTGATATTGAGGTCATTCATAATACTGGCCATGTCACACACGGACTGTGTGTATTCACCTTCCAGCGTAATGTTCGGGGGCTCCAAGACCGTGTAGGTTACGGTTACGGATGTGGAAGATGCGCCTTCAAGCCAACTCAGGACTATCTTAAGCGTATGGTCTCCCGGGGCAACGACGTAGTTGTAAAACGTGGCTGCACTCAGATAATTACTAAGGGCGTCAGATGTGGACGTATTTTCATACAAATGCCCATTCCAATCGCATCGCAAAATACCGTCCACGTGGCATTCGGAAAATGAAATGCCAGTTTCACCTTCCCCGGTAGTAACCATGACAGAAATTTCGGGGAAGTCACATTGTGTGTAGGTTGCCCCATCTTCCAAGCCCAGTATTTTTAGCTCAACTGCCTGGGTTGTTCCAGCAAAAACCAGAACAGAAAGACATACGAAAAAAAACATGATCCCACCGCGAATCTTCCACCATTTCGAGTCTGTCATTCTAAGCCTCCTTTTTTGAAAATAGTTCACTTAAACAAAAAACAGCGGGTTACCTTTTGCCAGATAGACCGGTTTTTATAATATAAGAACCATAATTTACATAAATAATTATTTTTTCCAAAAATACAGGAGAGTTATTTTTTAGGGGGTTATATTGAGTTATTTAATTGACAAATTCGCGTAGAAACGAATCAAATTCCAAATGAACTTGAAAATGCTCAGCGAGCGCGTTCCCCGCTTCTTGCAGCGGGGCTAGCGAGCGAACTAAAAAATAGTCAAAATTCCTTACATTTGGGAGAACCCTCCAGCTCGCTCCAGGGTTCTTCAATTATTCCCTGCGGAATTAACGAAATTTGAATGTCTTGTCAAGGAAAATCCTTATACTATGGCGACGCTGCCAGGTTGTTGGTTTTCCAGCACCACAACAGGCTCCGGACCGTCGCGGATGAATTCATGCCAGTCCTATGGTAGTGTGTCATCTTGCAGCGGGACGCTCTTTTAAAATTTAGTAACTTGGTTAAGGGGTCTACATTTGACTCTTAGTCTGTCAGTTGGGATACGCCCTTAAGATTTTCAAATTCCATCCCCGACCGATCGCCTCGACTCTTTCTACCCAATACCCAGCCATCTTTCTTCAATCAAAATATGAGACGTCAGAGAGAAACCCTAAAACCTTACTGCGTCCCTATTCCTAAACGCATAAAAGCATAAGCGTCCCTATTGTCATGACAGGAACAATATAGGATTGTCCCCCTTCTCGGTCAGTATTTTCTATTCATATATTTCCTTGAATAATATTTTGGCGTAGTTTTCATCTATTCTTTTCAAAATATTGTACTGTTCCAAAGAAGATTCTTTATCTCCTATTGCCAGGTAAGAAAGGCCTAATTGATAATGAGCTCTTGCATTATTCGGCTCTATATCTATTGCTTTTTTCAATGCATCTATAGAATCTGCATATCTCTTCATGTCAAAATATCCAGAACCTAGTCTTAATAAATCCTTTGCGTTCATTGGCGAATTACTTGCAGCCTTTTCAAGATCTTCAACTGTTTCCTTTGCTATAGCCTCTTTGGCCAACGAATCAAACGAGGCCCTCATTAATTTGTCATTCCAAGCTTTATTGATAGCGTCACCAAGAACTTTATTGAGAAAACCTGTCAGTCCCATTATCATTTTTGGGTCTTCAAGTTCATAATTTTCAATTTTCCCGGACCATATCTCTTTTTTTAAGTTCGTATCGTATATTTTGATGTCAAAGTCGACTTCAGCTTCTGCGCTATGAAAGCATTTTGTCCATAGCTTGTTAACCTGACCCGTAACAATAAATCTTGCCTCACATTGTGGTGGAGCAGAATTTGAGTCTGGATATTTCTTTACCTCAAAACCGTTCGCCATGAATAGGGTCGCCATTGCGTCTATTGCATTTTGCGAGACACCATTAGCACTATGTATTTCATAGAGAGGATTATGGTAGACCATGCCATAAATGGTCCCGATATGAGTATCGTTTACTTTAGCGTCTTGACGGCGGTCAGGTAGATTCAAAATCGCAACCGTTTCTCCTTTCCCTAAATCAGTGCTGTGTAAGTTTGGATACGAAAATGGATTGAATGAAACAAAATAGGTATGAGATTGTTGATTTTGTGATATTGGCTGATCATGTCTGCCAGGACTTGAAATTTCTTGTTCAGCATTGTCTTGATGTTTTGTCATGATTCGTTCATTCGTCATTTGATCTTTCATCGCCACACTAATAGATTCGGTATTTACTCTATCTTCTTGTACGGTCTTTTCAATATTCTTAAGCCAGAATTGAAAACCTGATAGTTCATGCGGTGTCTTGTTTTCTAAAAAGACCAGATTCTCTTTGTTTGATTTTGGCGTTACAAGCATCACGCGACAATCCCCGTTTCCCGGTAATTTCAGGTATATAATCGCTTCATAGCTTTTTCGCTTTTCGTAAGCCACAACGCCTGGGTACAGATCGTATTGGACGTCGACACTTTCGAAAAGGTTGCTTTTCTTTAAGACTTCAGCCATGCAATTGCTGTTTGCCTCAACCGTTGAAACCAAATACTCGATAACATCAGAAGAAGTATCCACATTACCGCTCAGTCCTCTTTCCTTTATCGCCTCACGTGATGGTAACACCAAGAGTGCATTTTTAAATTTGCATTCTGGTCTTTGTTCAATTTTGGACAAAATATTGCTTATGTTGTTTCTTTGGGCTTGCAATGCCTCTTCTTTTGTATCATATCTTTTTCCAGCATATCCATACCATGAACTACATGAGCAACAAAAAAGTAAAATAAGCAGACCAACTGAAGCTTGAATTCTATTTTTCATATTGATCTCAAATAGTAAGATAGTAAAATACTTACAAACCCAAATAAACGGGACAAACTTATTCTAAATAGCTCTTTGTAAGCTGTCTTAAATGAAATAGAAAAAGTGTTAAATTCCTTCCAAAAAAAGTGCAATTCCCAACCGGTCAATCAGCGCTGGCTATTTAATTCCCATAGATTTCGTCAAACAATCTTTTTGCGTAATTTTCATCCAATTTCTTCAGAACTTCATATTGATCAATAGCCAGATCTTTTTTGTTTCCCTTTAGATAGGCGGAACCAAGCAGGTAGTGCGCCCTTGCTAAATTCGGGTCTAACTGCGATGCTTTTCTTAGATATTCAACTGCTTTCTCAAAAGAGCCAAGCTCGTAGTAGGCAATTCCAACCTTTAAGTTTCCTTTCGCGTCATGTTCGAGAGGCTCCGAATCAGCGAGCTGCTCAAGAGCTTTTTTATCGCCCTCCTTTTTAGCTATATTGCTGAAAGCATTTTTCATCCCTCCACTGTTCCAAGTTTCAACAATAGCCTCTGATATCAGCTCATTCAAAAAAGGCTCTAGTTCGGTGCCATCGCCCATCACCCCATAAAACGCAGCATATCCGCCCCCTTTCTTCGTTTCGATTTCTTTTGTTTTGGCAATTTTACCTGACCAAACTACCTCGGAATTCTTAGGGTCAACAACTTTGATATCAATATCAATTTCGCCATAGATACTATGATGTAACCCAACCCAAATTTTGTTGATGGTTCCCTCTATGATGAGAGAGTCTTGGGAAGTATCCCGAGTTTGCTTTAAGTTGAAACCATTAGCAGACAGTAAAGATGCAATGACATTTGTTATAGATCGATCAAGTGGTGCGGTGCTATATAATTTAATATATGGAGCATGATGTACTAGACTGTAGAGCGTTCCGACGTGTTTGTCGGGCGCCCCTTCTCTATTATCAACAAATGCTGAGATTAATACGCACTGGCCCTGACCAAGTCCGGTATCGATCATATCTGCGTGTTGGCTGGGGTCAAACGCAATGGCCCCCTCTGTTTTCATACGCTTCTCACGTTCCCGGTCCTCCGCTATTTGTGAATCACCCGATACTATATTGTTTTGATCTTCTCCAGAAGATCTTGAAGACACACTTGCCCTTGTCTGTCCGTTTGGATCATGGGCACAGCTATTCATGAGAAAAGGAAAAATTGATAAAATAATCGAAAAATAGAATACGACTGCTCTATTAGCCATTCTTGAGATCTCCTTTCGTTCAAGAATCACAGACCACGCCTAAAACGTGATTTGATGAAGCCCCCTCGAAGGGGGCATTGTCGTAAGGAAAGCCCCTGAAGGGGCTGATTAGAGTTTATCTTGTGGGTTCATTCATTTCTTGTCTATTCTTTTCTTGATCACGGATATGTTTCTTTTTGTCCCCTCATCCAACCCCACTGTGCTGACGCAGTAGCCAGTCGCCCAGAAGCTTAACCCGTCATCCTTTTTGTACCCAACAACTGACGGTTTATTCTAATGGCGCTTTTACCTTTTATGAACCGTGTTTGAAACAATGTGGGGGTCAAGTCTGCCGTTGACTCTTATTCTTTTTGGAGATTACGCGCAAGAGTCAAAGGAAGACTTGACCCCTTTATATACTGACTTGACCCCTTTATCACACCCCTCCGAAAGCCTATATCACAAATATTCGGCGTAAAAAAGCGTTGAGAGATGTCTCCCGTGGCAGATGAACCCTTCAAAATATTGAGTTTGAATGGTGGCAATTTTTGAAACTGGAGGGGAGGTGGTGACCCCCTGTGAAAAGCCACATTAAGATTCCATTTGATATACCTACGAGCCGATCCCAAAGGTAAAAATGTACCTCATTTGTCGTCGCTCCCCATGATTTGACTGTTTACTGACTGGCTGTCAGCCGACGCTATCGCTGTATAATTAATTTTTTGAGGATAAGGGTCCCCATGCTTCTTGAGAGCGAATTAATCGATGAGCTTGATGACTGTGTTGTAAATGAAGTGTCCCAGCCAGCCGATAAGGACACCTGTTTAGATGTGCTTAGCGTGACATTTTCGTAGTAGCTTCCCTGTACTATCTTTATGGTAGTCCCGGTGCTGGCAGCGTTGATCGCAGTTTGGATGGTGGTATAGCAGGGCATATTGCCGCCACAGAGACCGGAAGGGTCGACATAAATATTTGATGTTGAACCGACAGTCCAACCCAGATCTGCCAGCAGGCCTTCGGTAACTGGGCCGGGATCGTGAACGGATTCACTCTTACTTATGGCATATACCATGAGCTGGTTTATCGTATTGTTGAATGTATCATAGTCGAGGTGGGCGTAACTTGATCCTGAACTCCAGGTAGACGGAGCATACATTTTTACCCTCTGGTTACCATTTGCCGCCATCGCCTGAGTCCCGTGAAACCAGATGTTATTCGATATCAAGGCACTGCCGAGCGCTGTGGACCCGTTTGGGTAAGAGCTCGTATCAATCAGCTGTGTCCCGGATCCGTCCCGCATGAACACATCATAGATGTTGGGATAACCGGTATTGTAGCCCCAACTGCCACTCCCGCCCGAGGAAAGCATGGATCCCGAGAAATTCAAGCCATGGCAGATTTCGTGAAGTACGACCGTCACCAAATCATGCTGGGTCGAAGGGGTATTGCCGTCTGTGCCGTAATACCAGTCAGAGTTTTGATTGTGGGTGATGTGTACGTCAAACTCCGCTGGATCCAGATCGGACCCATTCAGGGCATTAGCCAGAGACCCGCAATACCAGGTGTTGGGTAATGTGGCCCCTGTAAAATCCCTGCGTAAAGGTTGGCCACCTGCATATCCCAAAGTCGATGATGATCCCAGATCGGCCCAGCAGGCGTTAATTGTTATGGGGACGTTAGAATTAAGAGTATTTGCCCATATATTGGCTGCATACTCGAAGGCGGTTTTGGCCTCTTCTGGGAATGTATAGCACGTCTCACCCCAGGTGTCTGCGCCGCCATCGGGGATATACGTTATCGAAAAGCTGGAGGTCGCTGCGGAAGGATCGTCTGAGATGCCGGCCGGTGCTGGGATCCGTCTCAGATAGGCTGGCGGGTTGGGATCATCCACGACGGCAAGAATGGGGACAGCATCATATAACGTATTTCCGTCATCAGAAAGTTGGGGTATCAGTGGTATCGGCAAAGTTACCTGAATAGGCTCATTAGATGTATTATCCTCCGCCGCTGCTTTTTGAAGGCTAAGCAGCGAAGCAATCAAGAAGACAGAGAAAAAACCAAGTGTGACTTTGCGCATTTTTTTACCTCACGTTGGTTTCTGAACCTAAGCAAAACAATCGAATTCAATAAGTTACCGCTGGCTCAAAAACAAAGAGAATGCCGTTGATCGGAACGATCAGTCTTCTATCTATCAAACGTATATATTCAGAAAATCCCGGAAGCCAACAGTTAGTCTTAATAACTTTGAGGGTCTTCTCCACTAAATTAAAGGCTTCTGGTGTTGTATGGTACCGTTCCGCCAAATACATGGCTGCATCCACAAGTTCGGTTTCAAATGTTACATTGTGGCAAGTCTCACCGTCAAAGGTGATGCTCGATTTGTTGATATTTAGTGGTTTAAAAAGCATCTTCTGTGCTTCCGGCTTACCCCACACTGCATTCTCTCCGATATGGTAATCAGAAACGGTCCACAGCACTCTCATTGCCGTACCTCCCGTAACGCCAGGATGCTTAAGGCGGTCAGATTTTTTGTCACTTGCCTGACAAAAAGCGGGAAGAATACAAAAAAGGAGTATGCCCGACATCACACAAAGTGAAATCAGGTTATTTATGGAGCGTACGCGCTGAGACTCAACGATAAATAACATATTTGGTGATACCGTGCGGTTTTCGTTCAGCAAAAAGTGTCGTTACGTCAGAAGCATCATTTATCTCATGAACTGGCCCTATGAACGGGATTCAGTTGCGTGTTCCATCCAATAGACCGTTCCTTGATTTTAGTTTACCCTCGAGATCCGCCACTTTTTCGGATAGGTTGTCTATGGTTATTTGCTGGTTCTGTGCAATTTCTTTTTGCTCTCGAATGAGTTTCTGCTGTTCCTGAACCACCTTGGTCAAGACAGCAACCACATCCATGGGGCTCATCCCTTTTCTGTCTCTGGCAGCCACAAGGTCTGGGGCGTCTTCGGCAATGAATCCGACGTGCTTTTCATTTCGGTCGGCCTTATAGGCGAATTCAACCGGATTGAGCTGCGTTAAAGCATCCATGGCTTTTTGTGCGGACAGCGCCTGTATATCCGTCTTATACTCCCGGCTGGAGGCATTGGTCCAGACGCCGCCTGCCGTGCAGTAGGCGCCGCTCGCCATCTGTAAAGGATAGGCGGCAAATACTCCAAACCCCACATTCCCGCTTTCAGCAACGCTAATTGACAGACCTGGAGCCCCTATGTTTATAAAGACCGGCGATGCCTCATAAGCGCCGAAGCCTTGTGCACGCCGTTGTACCTGCACCCAATTTTCATCAAGCACGAAATAGGCACCCTTATGGCCTGTGCCTGTTTCATCCAGCCAGAAGCCTGGGTACTGCCCCTGAGCATTGTAAGATCTGCCCGTTAAAACAAGCCCATCATCTTCTACCGTAAATGTTCTGCTCCCACTGCTGTCCTGGATAACCAATGCACCACTGGTAGCGGGAAGGGTGGTTGTAGCAGCGGTTGTTGTAGTGGCAGATGTCGTTGTAGTGGCAGTGGTTGTGGTGGTAGTCGTCGATCCACTGCATCCAGAACATTTGTAAGCACCGCCTGTCCCGCAGCCTTTGGAGCAACAGGGCCAGCCCGATGGGGGGCACAATGTGAGCAAATAAATTGACGTGCCGTTCATATACGCCGTGCCTGAACTTGTCAGCCCACAACCGCTCGCCGACCAAGAATATGTGCCAGCAGGAATTCCAGTGAACCCAATTAGACTGTTATCGCAACTCAATTTGCTGGAATGGGTTTGCCCACCTAAAGTGAAAGACATCGAAGAGCAACTTGCTTCCAGACAAATAAATAAGGTAGATGCAGCCTTCGCCGGAGAGTTAAAAATCAATAGGCCTGAAATTATAGCAAACATAACGATTAAGGACATCTTCTTAAACATTGTGAACACCTCCGTAATCTTTAACATCCAGCATCAAGTAATCTCGCGCACAAGAAGATCTGTACCTGTCCTATCCTTTGAATTTTAACATGCTGATTAGCCTCTATTTTGTCTCTTTATCCTTCGTCTTCTCAGGAATGCGTTCTAGCGTAATACAGACCTCTTTTTCGTCAGAAAAAGTGTAATTCTTCACCTTACTTGCCTCGTTTGGAGATATCTGTTTATAGGACCCTGCAGGTGGATTAAAATAGACAATGTTCTTATCGCATTTTTCTTCTGCGAGTGTCGGACCCGCAAAGAATGCTGTTGCAATAAGTCCTGCAATTAAAATGTTACTCGTTTTCATGATTTCCTCCTTGGTTAATCCATTGAATATTCACTTACAGGTTATCCCCATTTTTCTGCGCTGAAAAGCGATCACAGCAGAAAGTTATGGGCTTTTAGTTCTGCGGCGTAATCGAGGATTGGAAGCCTCTCACACAGTTTTTTCCGCTCCCTGTCATTCCATAGCCGCATCCGACCCGGCAGATAAACCCTCACAACATGCCCCCCGCGGTAGGTGCCTGCCTGTGATGTGCGTTGTTGACTTCGTTGGCTTACTCGCGCTTCAAACACACCTCTTTTCCAATACGCTTCTCCAGGGGCCACAGAATACAAAACCCCGCTCTCCATTTGTATGGAGGAACGGGGTTTTGGGGCGGCTATGGTTTTGCATCCTCTTTCCCTCTCGGGCCTGCTCTGGTACAGCTTTGATCCTATCTGGATGGCGCTATGCACTATTCCAGACGTGAATGAAGACGCTGGTAAAAAAGTAAAAAACAATCGATCAGATGGTACGTATTCTGACGCACAAGAGACTCTCCCAACTTGGCCGAAAATTGAAGAACCCCGCAGTCCCGCTTGATCAGCGGGACGGGGATCTTCCAAATTTAAGGAGGATTTCTTCATTTTAAGTTCGCTCGCTAATCCCGCTGCAAGCGGGACTGTAAGCAGCGGGCAATTCGCTCGCTGTGAATTTTCAATTGCACGAGGCCGTAATTCCACCCTCTTAGCCAGTTGTCTGAGCGACTTCCCTTAGCATTCCCTGGCAGCCCAATTTTTCCATGTTTCACGCCGCAACCTGATTTTGACATCTCAACTTACGATTCCAACGCGGCTGACTTCTTGGTGGACAATTGGAACACAAAATGAGCTGGGAATCGGCAAAGGTTACTGTTTTTGCGATCTAAAATCCCGAATTTGTGATGAAGATTTTCCTCCCAACAGGAAAAATAGCTCCTGTCAGGAGCTGGGTAGGGTGTATTTGAGGGGGTGCTCCAGGGGAATATGGCTCATGGTTGATGGCTCATCGCTGATGGGTGGAAATTCATAGCTCATAGCTGATGGGTTAGGGCTCAAAGCGCAAGGCGCACGTTTCAAAGGTTCATGGTTTAAAGGTTAGTCGTGAGGAATCATATCGAAAATAATATGAAAGTCAAGGGAAATCGGTTTCTTTTGTCAACTCCGAATAGCCTCCACTAA
>CAYPDL010000114.1:0-13360 GCA_964409475.1 uncultured Desulfobacteraceae bacterium
GACTCTTAATCAATTGGTCGAAGGTTCGAGTCCTTCCAGGCCCACCAACAAAATCAAGGACTTATGGCATATCGCCAAAAAGTCCTTTCTATTTTTTGCCCCGGTTTAGTCAAATGGGGCTCACCATTTCCGGTCCTGAGGTGCAAAATGAGCCGCCCCACACCTGAATTGGAATTTAAAATTTATGACGGATCGAAGGGAAATTCAATACAAAAGATAAGAAAAATCGACCGCGGTCATCAATCACGGAGAACGAAGACCCCTTAGATCCTCCCTTTATTTTCCACTCCTTATGGATCTGATAAAGCCCAGGCCCAACCCACACAGTAGGATGAGAACGACTATTGCGGTGATCACCTCTGGAACCATTACCCGTCTCCTTTTATGAAAGCATTTTACATATGATTCATCGGATCGCCCTATATTCTATATATCGGCAGATTTTTCAATTTTCCCAATTTTTTTTGACGCATGATGGAATTTTTCAGGCTGTAAGCCGAAGATCCCGAAGAGAGCCATCTAAGAACGTGAAAATTTACAGTGAGCGCATCCCCGCTGCTCGCAGCGGAGTTAGGGAGAGAAATTAACCTGAAGAAATCCTCCTCAAATTTGGGAGATTCCCCGTCCCGCTGCTCAAGCGGGACTGCAGGGTTCTTCAATTCTCATGAAAGATCCGGTAGTCTCCCCTATTGTGCTCCAAGAGATCCTTCCCGGCGGACAGACAGGGGGAACCGATGCAGGATTTTGCCGAAAGACGCACAGGAATAAATACATGATTCACATAGTCGGAGGATGGGAAATGGCAATACGGGTGAAGAAGTTGAAGACGATTCTGACGGTGCTCTTACTGTTGTTGACGACCGTCTGCATGACATCCTGCTCGGAATTAGGTTCGGAATTTGATCCCCTCAAATGGCGATGCCAGCCTTACAGGGACATGCCCCCAAGCTGGGAGAACGATATGGGACGTCCCGGGCCTGAATACGGTGGAGAAGATATGTTCGGAGATTCGTGGTAATCGCAATCAGGTCATCTCATGCCTTTTGGGGGATTGGCCTGTCAGGGGTGTATAATAATGGGTGGGAGCCGCTATCCTGGGTTCTGAAATAGATCCGCAATTTTTGGACATGGGCGCTCCCTGTTTCGATCTGGGGTCGGCGCGTGATGGAGGCTCAGGCAGAGACCTCTTCATAAGAATGGCTAATCCACTCTGATGGCAAAAACAGTCGTGTTGTTCACCGGCGGTTCCGGACGGACCCTGCCGCACTCCCTGAATTCTGAAGGGAGATCGAAAACAGACGCCACATCAAAGAACCGGCGCAGGCCCTTTTCGTAGATCCGGTACGCAATCATCTGGCCAGGCTCAAGGATCCCTGCAAGATGGTCGAATATCTCGGCCTTTGGCATGGCGTCGGCCCCCACCATAATGAGCCTGCACCGCGCCTTTAGGGGCAGCGCAAAGTGGTTTCCACAAATGATCTGAATGCCATGACCCAGCCCCAGTTTACGAATTGCCCTTTCTGATAGGGCTGCATGCCCCTCGTCCTGCTCGAACCCAACCCCTTCGATGCCATACTGCCTCGAAAGGCATATGAGACTCATAGGGAGCGGGCCGCTTCCCAGGAAGACCACCCTGTCGCCAACATGAAGCCCCGCCCCCTCATATTCCATGCGGGCCAAGGCCAGGTAATTGGGATAGTAGACGAATTGTTCGAGACAGGCCCACGGATCAGAAGCGGCCATCATTGATTTCGCGAACCGGACCTCCAGCCTCAGACTGTTTTGTCGCTTCAGCCGGGAAATGCGCGCAATGGCCGGCCCGAGATCGACATCCGCAACGAGCCTTCGGACCACGTCATCTGCCACGGCGGCCGCGGCCAGGCGGTTCAGTCTATTCAGATGGGCGCCATGGACCTCATCGGGTGCGTTTTCTATCTGCTCCTCTGTCAGGTTCTTAAGCGCGGCATCCACTTGAAGCAATTCCGTCTTGATGGCCTGAAATTCAGAACCCATTAGTTGGCCAACTCGGCAAAGACGGTGGTGTTGTTGACCCGGCCTGTTGGGAATACCTTTTTGAGGATGCGGAAACCCTTCACGTCGTCCTCACTTACGGGCGCATACAGGACGGCGCGCATTCCGGTATAGGTCCTGTAGATGACGGGAATATGGTCATCCTTTTGCATCAAAATGCCTCGCAGATGTCGAAAGATCCTCTCTTTCGGTTCTGCCAGGGCAGCAACCAGGACCGCGTCCCACTCCAGGTCCCGGAGCAGGGAATCATCTCCATGAACGATCTCAATATCTTTCCCCAGGCCCAGGGAGTGGATCACCTCTCTGGCCGCATCAACGCACGCTGTGGACGACTCCAGGCCCATGGACCGAGTCTGGTAGAAGCGGTTCATGAGAATCAGGCTCATGGGCACGGGGCCGCAGCCGATAAAGGCCAGCCTTTTGTAGGGCAAATTCGGCAGGGTCTCCACCTGTGTTCTGATCAGGGACTCATACCGGGGGTAGAGCGGAAACGCGCCGAGGGTCTCCCAGGGGTCTTGGGAGGCGATGAGTTGTCGTGCCAGGTGCATCTCGTGGATGGAAAAGAACGCGGCATAATAGGCCCGAATCAATGGAAGCACGGCCTTGATCTCCGCCTCTTCCAGGATCAGTCCGGCCAGATGCGCGCCCACCCCGAGATGGGCCAGATCGTCTAAAAGCTGATACAGCCGGTAGAGTTCATCCGGTGGCAGTTTCTCGAGCATCTCCCGGGTGTATTTCCGGATCCGTTCGGCAAAGGCCAGGATATGGGGTTTGATGATGTTAAGGCTGCCTTGACAGTCCTTGCAGCAGCCTAAAAAATCATGTTCCTTGAGTTCGTGCTCGTGAAAGTAGTTGATATCATGCATAAGGCTCATCCTCACTGAAGCCGGATCAGTCCCTGGCAGATTCAGGGTCCCGGTTCATCCAACTGGTCAGACTACCACCATTTCTTGCCCTCGACAATAAAAACCTGGGACGCATACATTGGCCGGGCATTGCCCTATCTCTCCGGGTCGGGCAGGTTCCCTGCCACTTGGGTGTTGAGAGTCTCTTTTTACCGATTGCCAGCATCGTTGTTTTGGGTTACGATTGCCGAAAAGGGCGAAACAGAGAGCGATCGATGCCCTTGCTATCGAGGATATTGCCCCAGGGAGAAAAACATGTTTGAGAAGACCTCTATGGAAGCAGGCAAAAGATGACATTGCGTAAAGGCGACATAATTGAACTCCTCATCGAAAACATGGCTTATGGCGGCAGGGGGCTCGGCCGGTCGGACGGGTTGGTGGTCTTTGTCCAGGGCGGGATCCCAGGCGACCGCGTTTCGGCCAGGATTTACAAGAAGAAGCGGGATTACGCCGAGGCAGGCATGGTGGAGCTTCTTTCCCCGTCTCCGGACCGGGTGGCGGCCCCGTGCCCCTATTTCGGATACTGCGGCGGGTGCCAGTGGCAGCAGGTGGCCTATGAGAGGCAGTTGGCCTACAAGAGGGAGCACGTGCTGGAGAGCCTCGACCATATCGGGGGCCTGAAACAGGTGACGGTTCATCCTGCCATCCCTTCTGGAAAGATTTTTGCCTACAGAAATAAGATGGAGTTTACCTTTTCTGACAGGCGGTGGTACCTTCCTGATCAGTTGGACAGGCGGAAACAAGAGGGGGATTTCGCCCTGGGTCTCCATGTGCCCGGGGCCTTTCAGAAGGTCATTGATATTGAGACGTGTCTCCTTCAGCACGAAATGGGCAACCAGATCATGGACCTGGTGAGGCAATACGCCAGGGACTCCGGGATCCCGGTCTATGGTCTCAAGACCCATCAGGGTTTCTGGCGGTACCTGACGATCCGCTATTCCGGTGCATGGGATGAATGGATGATCAATGTCGTCACATCAGAAGAGCGGCAGGACCTGATTCAGCCCCTGGCCGATCTCATCGTCGGGAGGTTTGAACGGGTTGCGACCGTGGTCAACAACATCAACAGCCGGGGGGCATCTATCGCCGTAGGGGAGCGCCAAACCATCCTTTTCGGGGATGGGTATATCAATGACAAGATAGGCCCTTTTAACTTCAGGATTTCGGCAAACTCCTTTTTCCAGACCAATTCCAGGGGAGCCGAACGGTTGTACGAAACTGCGGTCCGTTATGCAGACCTGCATGGGTCTGAAACGGTGCTTGACCTCTACAGCGGCACCGGGACCATCCCCCTTTTCCTGGCAGACAGGGTCCGGAGCGTCACCGGGATAGAGATCAGCAGGAGCGCCACATCGGACGCCGCCATGAACGCCAGGGAAAACGGGATTGACAACTGCCGGTTCATATGCGGGGACATCAGAGAAAAATTAGGGGAGATAGCGGATGCGCCGGACCTCCTCATCATCGATCCGCCCCGGGCAGGCATGCACAAAGACGTACTGGCGCAGGCCATGGCGTTATCGCCTAACAAAATTGTCTATATCTCATGCAATCCCGCTACCTTGGCCAGGGACCTGACCGTGATGACCAATTCCTATGATTTGCTGGAAATCCAGCCGGTTGACATGTTCCCTCACACCTATCATATTGAGGCCGTTGCCAGACTGTCGCTCAGGAGGTGATAGGTGATAGCTCATGGATAATGGTCGAAAATTCCAACGTCAGCTGCAACACTTGAGGCCGAACATTGGGTAACCGTTCTTCATGGTGGATAAAGGATAACCCAAAGGGAGTCAGTACCTTGAAAATGCGACGAAAAAAATGGCCAAGAAAAAGATTGACAAAGGCCTTTCCAATAAATATTATTACATAGTTTTGACTAAGTTTCTATTAAATAAGGAAGGCAAAGGGGGTGAATTTTAAATGATCGGAAGTTTCTCAGTTCAGGGCTATGCCGCAAAGGCTTCCGGTCGCAATCGGTCCATGATAACCCCCGGAACCCATGAGTGCTTCCAACCCTTATTCATTACTAAAAAAGAGGTATCATCAGATGTTTGGTTGACCCTCGCATGATACGTCGCGCCGGCACTGGCGAATTTGTTTTTTAGGCAGGGAAAAGCATCTCAGGTACAACCGAGGTGCTTTTTTGTTTCAGTAATACACCAAGCGCCCGCACCACGACGCATAATCCGCGGTTTTGCGGGACAATCCAACTATAGAAAGGTTGTGTAAATTATGAAAGTGGTTGTTCGTGACAATCAAATCGAAAAGGCCATTAAAGACCTTAAGCGAAAGTTGACCAAAGAGGGGTTCTTTTCCGAGATCAAGGAGAGGCGTTTTTATGACAAACCCAGCGTGCAGAAGAAGAAGAAACAGGCCAAGGCGGCCAAGAGACGCCGCAAACGGATTAAACATTTTTAGCCTTTGAATCGCAATTCCCGGGGGCATTGTTTTTCCCTTGACAAGAAGCGGAGCAGTTAGGTAAATACGCAAAAGCTGTTGGCCCCTTAGTCAATTAACCTTAAACCCGATGTAAGAGGCTTAACAATCATGAAAAATCCAGCGAATTCCTCCAAAAGGCCTTCTCAAAGCGGGGACCCCTCTTCACCTGCCGGTTTTTTCCCAAAATGGTTGAATATTAACGTTGCGGTTCAGGATGTCGGTTTTTTCCTTGTAGGCCTCGTTGCCGCCTTGATTGTGGGGTGGGTCATCTTTCCTGCGGTGCTCTACTCCAAGCAGGCACAGCCGATCAATTTCAATCATGCCCTCCATCTGAACCCTGAGAAGGTCGACGGCATAGAGGGTGAAACAAGGGACGAAAAGTGTTTCTTCTGTCATGAGTTCCGTGAAGACGGAACCTTTGTCGGCATCCCAAAGCTCGGGAAGTGCGCCGAATGCCATGATGACCCTGAATCTCCCCTCGGAGAAAACCCCGAAGAAAAAGTCTTCCTGACACGATATGTCGCCACTGACGAACAGGTCCCCTGGCTCGTTTATTCAAAACAGCCCGACTGCGTCTATTTCAGCCATATCGCGCACGTCAATATGGGGAAAATTGCATGCAATACCTGTCATGGCGACTTTGCCGACAACGAAAAACTGCCCTTGTATTTAGAAAACCGTTTGACCGGGTACAGCATCAATATCTGGGGTAAACGGATCTCCGGTTTCTATTGGAACAAGAAGCCGTCGGACCGTATGAAGATGGATGACTGCGCCGAATGCCACACAAAGATGGGACAGGAACAGAACAACGCCTGTTTTGTATGTCATAAATAAGGGGAAGATGACTATGAAATTAACCAGAAGAAACTTCATCGCATCTGTTGTCGGCGGGGTGGTGGGCATTCAGGTAACCCCGCTTCCCTGGAAGTTTACGGATGATGCCGCCATATGGACCCAGAACTGGTCATGGGTGCCTGTTCCGCCGACCGGCGAATTCTCTGAGGTCAGTTCTGTGTGCAATCTATGTCCCGGGGGATGCGGCATCTCGGTGCGAAAGGTGGAAGACCGGGCTGTAAAGATCGAGGGCCGGCCGGACTACCCGGTCAACTGCGGCGGCATCTGTCCGCTCGGCATGGGCGGGCTGCAGTTGCTCTACGATGAATCCCTGAGGTTCACCGGACCCATGAAGCGGGTTGGAATGCGAGGCTCGGGTGAATTTCAAAGCATCAGTTGGGGCGACGCCTTTGATATGGCAGCCGGCAGGATCTCCGCGCTCCGGAAGGCGGGTAGGCCGGAGGCAATTGCCGCTGTGGACGGAAACCGTGAGGGCGCCACCGTATCGGTCCTGATTGAACGACTCATGCAGGCTGTGGGCAGCCCCAACTACGTCAGGCCCCCCTCCCTGTCGGACACATACCGCATGGGGAATATCCTGATGCAGGGGAGAGATGCCCCCGTTGCCTATGACCTTGAAAATTCCGACTTTGTATTAAGCTTCGGCTGCGGCCTTCTCGAGGGCTGGGGGGCCCCCGGCAGGGTCATGAATGCATGGGGCATGTGGCACGACGGCAACCCGGCAAAGCGGAATACCCAGATCGTTCAGGTGGAGTCTCGCGCATCCAATACTGCCTCAAAGGCGAATCTGTGGGTGGCGCCAAGGCCTGGAACCGATGCTGCACTGGCCTTAGGCCTCGCCCATGTGATCATTCGTTCAGGCAGATACGATGCCGGATTTGTGACCGAACACGCCTTTGGGTTTGATGACTGGCAGTCGCCGGACGGGATGGCCCACACCGGTTTTAAGACGATGGTTCTCAAAAACTATTCTCCTGAGCGGGTGTCACAAATAACGGGGGTGGGGCCCGAAGTGATCGTCAAACTGGCCGCAAAGTTTATCCGGGCAAAGGCCCCGATTGCCATTTACGGCAAAGGCAAGAATGAGCTGAACGGCAGTCTTTATGAGTTTATGGCCGTTCAGAGTCTGAATGCCTTGACAGGGAGGATCAATCGTCCAGGAGGGGTGCTTCTGCCTGATCCGCTTCCCCTCAATCCTCTCCCTGATGTTGAATACGACGACATTGCAAGCCAAGGTCTTAAGAAGCCAAGACTGGACCGGGCGGGGACCAAAGAGTACCCATTCACCCACAGTCTAATCCATAATTTTGCGGACGCCATTAACCGCAGCCCCAAATCGCCGATTGACACGCTTCTGGTATTTTCGGCCAATCCGGCATTCACCCTTCCTGACGGGGGCGCGTTTAAAAACGCATTGACAAAAATCCCGTTTATCGTCAGTTTCTCCCCATACCGGGATGAGACAGCCAATATGGCGGACCTGATTCTCCCGGACTGCACCTATCTTGAAAAAATGGATGACATTGCCTGGCCCGTCGGCCTGCAATACCCCTTCTACGGTCTGTCAAAACCGGTCGTTGAGCCTATTTACGACACCCGGAACTGTGGGGATACGGTCATCGAATTGTCCAATGCCATCGGTGAGTCGGTGGGGTCGGCCTTTCCGTGGGAAAGCTTCGAGGATGTTCTGAAGGAGCGTACAAAGGGCCTTTATGAGGCCGGCGGCGGGCTGGTCAGCTTTGATCCGGCGGCGCCTGCCTGGAAACGGCAGACACCGGGATCCGGTTCCAAGTCAGGCTATAAATCTTTTGATGACATGTGGGAGAAGCTGGCGGCCGGGGGACTCTGGTATCGTCCGGTGGGTCAGGCAAGAGACTGGGCCGGGCTTTTCAAGACGCCCAGCGGTCAGTTCGAATTCTACAGCCAGCTCATTGACCAGGCGATTCACCGCGCTTCGGCCAAGGATATGCGGATTGAGGCCCGGGGCGATGAGGCCTGCATGGCCCACTACGCGGCCCCAAAAGGAGGCGATCGCTCTGCTTATCCGCTTACCATGCTCCCGTACGAAATGATCAATCTGGCCAGCGGTTGGATACCGAGCCCGCCGTTCCTGTACAAGACTATCTTTGAAACCCAACTCTTGAAGGATCTATCCTTTGCAGCGGTCAATCCCAAAACCGCTGCAAAATACGGTCTCAAACAGGGAGACCTGGTCGCTGTACAATCATCGGCAGGAGAGGTGCCGGCCCGCATCGATCTCTTTGAAGGGGCCATGCCCGGCATTGTCTATATGCCCCTGGGATTTGGGCACACCGGCTACGACGAGTTCCTGAGGGGAAAGGGCGTCAACCCCAATGCCATTGTCCAGGCAGGAGAAGACGCAGTCAGCGGCTACCCGGTCTGGTGGAATACGCCCGTAAAATTGGTGAAGGTGTGAGGGCAGGTTTATCGCGTTTATTGAGTTAGATGAGTTTGTTGGGTTGAAAGCAAAGGTTATGGAGTTGATGCGGGTCGGAGTCCCTGTCTTCAGCGGAATCAGATCGAGGCAGAAACTTTATCCCATAATCCTAAGGTTGGTGGTCGTAGGGCGGATCACTCTACTCGGAGGAAGCGGACAGGGTCGATACGGGGATCGACCCGACGAGTATTACGCGTCAAATCGTGCACACAAGCACAAACCCAATAAACTCAATGAACCCGACAAACTTAAGTAACCTTGAAGTTTCATATGAGTGAGGTAACTCATGAAAAAAGAAAATGACCACGGGGAACCCAGGAGCAAGTACGGCATGGTCATCGATCTGGACAAGTGCACCGGGTGCGGGACATGCATGGTCGCCTGTGCCGCCGAAAACAATGTTTCCGTACGGCGAGACCAGTCAGACAAGGAACGCACCATCACCTGGATGCGTCTGTACAGGATTACCAACGGAAAAGAGTTCCCGGATACCGAGGTCAGTTATTTTCCCAGGCCCTGCATGCACTGCGACCATCATCCCCCCTGTGTTTCGGTTTGTGTTGCTACCGCCACGAAGCTGGACTTCAACACAGGAATCGTCAGCCAGATATATACCCGATGCATCGGTTGTCGGTACTGCCAGGCGGCCTGTCCTTACGGGGCCAGGTATTTCAATTGGTGGGACGCATATTTTCCAAAGGACAAGGGCCTTGACCGGTACCTCTCTCCGGAGGTGTCTCCCCGAATGCGGGGCGTGGTGGAAAAATGCACCTTCTGTCACCACCGGCTGATGCGGGCAAAAAGCCAGGGCTATGCCGAAGACAGGCGGGAAATCGAAGAAGATGACTACCAGACCGCCTGCACAGAGGCCTGCCCGGCACAGGCCATCACCTTCGGGGATCTGAATAACCCCGAGCACAAGGTCTCCAAGCTCATCAAACACCCGTTCACGTTCAGACTATTGGAACGGCTCGGCACGGAACCCAAAGTCTATTATCATTCCAGCAGGGATTGGGTCCGTAAATTGGGCGACAACTTCCTGCCCGGCGAATACCAACCCGTGGTCAACAGAACCTGGATGGAAGAAGAGTGGTCCACCAAGCCGGGACGCGATACGTTTTAGCCTTTAAATCTCAGGAGGATGCGTAATGGATTCCGTATTGTTACCGCACGGAGTTAAGAGGTGTTCCCCATGGGCCTTTTTCTTCTGGACCCTGCCGTGGTTAGTCCTCTTGGCGTGGGGCGGCCTGTCGGCCTTTCTCTGCCTATGGAAGGGCTTGAACCAGACGAACATGAGCAATGTCTTTGCCTTTGCCCTCTGGATTGTATTTGATCTGGCCGTGATCGCCCTTGGTGCAGGCGCCTTTTTTACCGGGTTTTTGACCTATATCATCGGGAAAAAAGAGTTGAAAAACATCATCAACACCGCGGTGATCATCGGTTTCATCTGCTATTCGGGCGCTATGGCCATGCTGGGCATCGATATCGGCCAACCGATCAGGGGCTGGTTTATTTTCTGGCACGCCAACATCCACTCTATGCTGGTCGAGGTGTCTTTTTGCATCACCTGCTATCTGATGGTCCTGGCCATTGAGTTCATACCCATCATTCTGGAAAACCGGAAGCTGGAAGAGATCAAGGAACTCAGGCTGTTCGGACATAACCTCCATGAAATCATGGCTGTCTTTGCTGCAACCGGTACCTTTCTGTCGTTTTTTCACCAGGGATCTTTAGGAGGCATGTTCGGCGTGATGTATGCCAGGCCCTTTGCAGCCAGGGAAGGCTTTTATATCTGGCCGTGGACGTTTTTCCTCTTTGTTCTTTCCGCCATTGCCTGCGGTCCCTGCTTTACCATCCTCTGCACCAAACTGACTGAATTGTTGACCCGCAAAAAATTGGTGCCCGACAGCGCCATCCAACTTCTTGCAAAGATTTCGGCATGGCTCCTTTCACTCTATATGGTATTGAAAATATTTGACTACTTGGGCTGGATGTACGGCGTTGTTCCGAGGGCGGGGCTGACATTCGAGAGCTTTTTCAGAGAAGGGCCATACGGCATCTGGATGGTGGCATGCGAAATGATACTCTGCGGCATCCTCCCCGCCATTATCCTCATGACGCCCCAGGGCAGGAAGAATCAGGGCTGGCTCATCTTTGCCTGCCTGTTGACCTGCATCGGGATCGTACTGAACCGATTCCTCTTTATCATCGTCACCCTGGCCATTCCTGTCATGCCGTTTGACAAGTTCTGGAGCTACCTCCCCACGTGGCAGGAATGGGGCATCGGACTGGCAGTTGTGGGTTATGGATTCCTGGTCTTCTCATTGGCCTACAGGTACTTACCCGTGTTCCCCAAGGAAAGAGAGCTGAACCCCGTCCCAGGGTCTTAGGAGATCAGAATAGGGGTCGGATTTTGCAAGGAGAGATACAATGACACCGTTTTCATTTGAATGGCAGTGGAACATTGAATACCTGATATTTTTCGGACTCCTCTATATTTCGCTCGGCATCATCGGTCTCGGCATTACCGTTACTGTAATAAAGACCGGGCTTCAGGTATTCGGTTTTATGCGGGAACGGCATTTCCATTAGAGGAAATTGAGGGATTATATCCACACAACGGTGTCCTGGCGCCAGTGGATATTGTCCTGTGATGGGTAGTCCAGGTTGAAATGGAGCCCGCGGCTCTCTTTCCGCAGCGACGCACAATTGATGATCAGTTGCGCGACCAGGGCAATGTTCCGCAGTTCCAGCAGGTCCTGGGTCACCAAAAAATCCCAGTAATACTCTTTGATCTCATCCTGAATATTTTCTATCCGTGTCTTGGCCCGCGTCAGCCGCTTATTGGTCCTGACAATCCCCACATAATTCCACATAAATCTCCTGATCTCATCCCAGTTGTGCGAAACAACCACCATCTCTTCACTGTCTGTTGCTCTGCCCGGGTCCCACTGAGGGGCCTTGGGAACAGGTTCATTCTTTTTCGTCGCCAACTCATCAGCCGATCTCAGGGCTGCCCGCCTTGCAAACACAAGGGCCTCAAGGAGTGAATTGCTGGCCAGACGGTTGGCGCCGTGCAGACCGGTGCAGGCAACCTCGCCGATGGCATAGAGCTGGTCCAGGTTTGTTTTCCCGTATGGATCCGTTAGGAGGCCGCCGCACATATAATGGGCCGCAGGGACGACCGGGATTGGATCTCTGGTAATGTCAATCTGGTACTTCAGGCACGTCTTGTAGATGTGGGGGAACCTGTCGGTGATAAATCCAGCGCCCTTGTGGCTGATATCCAGATAGATGCATTCATCCCCGCTCTTTTTCAGTTCCATGTCAATGGACCTGGCCACAATGTCCCTGAATGCCAGATCCTTGAGGGGATGGTATTTTTCCATAAACCGCTTCCCCTTTCTGTCAATAAGGACCCCGCCCTCGCCCCTGACCGCCTCGGAAATCAGGAAATTCTTGGCCAACGGATGATACAGGCACGTCGGATGGAACTGGACGAACTCCATGTTGGCGACCTTGGCCCCCGCCCGGTACCCGATGGCCACCCCGTCTCCGGTGGCGATATCAGGGTTGCTGGTATACCGGTACACCTTGCCTGCGCCGCCGGTGGACATGACGGTTATTCTGGCTAGAAACGTTATAATTTCAGACTGATCCACGTCCAACACATAGGCCCCCCAGCAGGTTTCACTCCTTTCAGACCGGATGATCCCGCGACGGATCAGCTTTGATTTCGTAATGAGATCAATCGCCATATGGTTTTCATAAATCTGGATATTTTTGTCCTCGGCTGCTCGGTCGAGCAGGATGCGCTCTACTTCCCTGCCGGTCAGATCTTTGGTATGGACGATCCGGCGTTTAGAGTGTCCCCCCTCGCGACCCAGATCAAGGACGTCTTGGGTCTCCCCCCGGCGTGTAAACTGCACCCCCATGGATATCAGTTCCTGGACCCTGGCCGGTCCCTCCTCCACCACGATCCGAGCGATATCCTCATGGCAAAGCCCGTCTCCTGATTCCAGCGTGTCCTTTATATGCAGCTCAAAGCTGTCATCTCGATCAAACACCGACGCGATGCCCCCTTGGGCATAGTTGGTGGACCCTTCCGCCTTTTCTTTCTTGGTAACCACGGCTACCGTCCCTGCCTTGGCCGCGTGCAAGGCAAAGCTCAGCCCGGCAATACCACTCCCGATGACCAGATAATCCGTTACAATTTCCATGGGCGCTCCATTTCTGCGTTCAGTGGTCGGAGGTCAAACCCCGTAATCAGCATAAACCATCCAGATATTCAGGATTCCGGCTGACGGGATTTCCGCTTCTCCACAACGAATACCCGTCACCCAACGAAATCAATATAGCTTTGAAGTAACACTTTAGGCATATGAAGGAGGCCGGTCATGTCGCGATACCTTCTATCAAAAAGCTAAAAAGTTACGCTTTGAACAATATCAGCCATGGGGCGCATGCTCAAGCATTTTTTCCTGATATCATGCCTGAGTTGACACCAACAGGACCTCCTGCTACCATATATCCTTCCGGTGAAAGGGTCCGGAACAGAAGGCATTTCACGGTTTAAACAATGCAACCATCTAAAAGCTGGAATCTCACATCATACCATGCCTGTCTATGAGTATCAGGCCCTTGACAGGGCGGGAAGAAACAGGAG
>CAYPDL010000115.1:0-13155 GCA_964409475.1 uncultured Desulfobacteraceae bacterium
GGATTCAGGGATTCAGGGATTCAGGGATTCAGGGATTGGGGGATTAAAATCTGTGAAATCTGCGCCTGCCCCATGAAACCCTTCTTTTCTTTTGTTTCATTGGGGTAATCTGTGGATGGTACGTTGGATAATTACGAACTGTTACGCACTCCGCGTTCAGAGTTTAAAAGGGGTTCTCAAATGAAAACAGCCTCCGTGATTCTGGCAGCCGGGAGGGGGAGCCGCATGAAGGGATATGCCGGCAACAAAACCCTCCTTCCCCTGGTCCCTGGAAAAAGCCCTTATGAGGGTAAAATTCCTATCCTTTTTTACATCCTGACCCATCTCCCCCCGGGTCCCAGGGCCCTTATTGTGAACCACGCAAAAGGGGATGTGATAGCAGCCACCAAAGACCTTGGCGCGACGTACCGGGAGCAGCCGGAACTCAACGGGACCGGTGGGGCCTTGCTCGCGGCCATGGATTTCGTGAAGGCCGAAACCTCTGATTGCTTCATCATCACGATGGGGGATGTTCCCTTTGTCAGGACGTCCACCTATATGCAGATGATAGAATGTCTGAAAGACCATGCCCTGGTTGTCCTCGGTTTCAGGCCAGGGTCACGGAAACATTACGGTGTGCTTGAGATAGCGGGCGATCAGGTGATACGGATCATCGAATGGAAATACTGGCACACCTACCCCGAAGAACAGAAGGAGGCGCTTCGCATCTGCAATTCAGGGGTCTATGTCGTTAGAAGAGAAGTTCTGCTCCGTTATCTTCCTGTCCTTGCCTCAAGGCCTCACGTGGTGCGAAAGGAAGTGGAGGGCAGGCTGAAAGATGTCAGGGAGTATTTTATCACAGATCTTGTTGAATATATGCATGAGGACGGTCTCTCGACCGGATACATCGTTGCAGAAGATGAGGAAGAGGTGATGGGTATAGATGACCTTGAAGCACTAGAAAGGGCACAGGAAATCTACAGGTCAACCGCCCTGGATCGGTGAACCCGAACAATCGTTCCTCAAGCCCATTTTCCTGACAGCCCGGGATCTAATGACAGGCCCTAAATTCCGGGAGACGAACTGACCGCCTCCACTGCAAACTCACTCAGGGTATCGGGCAGATTATCAAATACGATCATGAAGGGAATGCTTGCGCCTGACGGAACGTTGAAGTTCTGTCTGGCCATGCCGTCCCGATTCTGCATAGCCTTCAGAACTTCCTCGATAGGCAGGGTTTTAAGCTCTTCCTCTGTGAATGTGTTTCCGGCATAAGCGGACCTGCTCTTAACCACCTTACCCCTGTTGTCAAGGATGCTGCCTTTGATCAGGATATAACTCCTGGGCTTCGGGTATTGGCTGTGAACCATCCCGCGGATTACAAAAAGTTGTCTACTTTTGTCGGAATCGACAAAAGAACCAGCCACCGATTCAAACTGGAGGAGACGGACCCCGGCGTCAGCCGGTTTTTCTTTTTCAGACGTCTTTAAAAGGGAGAGGTAAGGCTGAATCAACTCAAAGGAGAGGTAAGGCTGAATCAACTCCGGCTTCCAATAGCTCATGGCAGCGGCCCCACCCAGAAGCGCCAGGAGAATCGCCAGAAGAACGGTACGCAATCCCCCTCTAGAGGACTTTTTTTTGGGCGCCGTCTTCCCCGGGGGCTCGATATCGTTGTCAAGCGCAGCTCTTTCTTGTTCCCCCGCTATTGTTTTCTCCTCACCCCCTGTCTCTTCGAGCGTCTCATCCCTTCTCTTTTCTAAATCAGGACCAGGTTCGACAAGGACGTCTCTATAGGCACTCTGAAGGTCTGCCTCAAAGGCTTCATCCTTTCCTGCAACGACACGGGGTTCTTCTTCATCACCGACTAGAATCAGTTGATCCATGACCTCTGTCTCAGCCTGTGTCGATGCGACAGGGGCGTCTTCAACCATATCCTTCTCTCTGCTCACAGACGGGTATGCCATGAAGATATGGCCGCAGCGCGAGCACCTGACTCTTGAGCCCCCTGCCTTCAAGAGTGTTTCCTCAAGACTGAATATGGTACGGCAGTTTTCACATTGGATGAGCATGATTTCCTCCTGCGAAATCCATATCGCCGAATCTTTGATTAGCCGGATGTCGGTCGCCCGGAACCTGCGAATGCCTGGCTACTCTTTGAGGACGCAAATCTCGGGCAAATTGCGGTATTCTTCATTGCAATCAAGCCCATAACCCACCAGAAAGCCTTCCTGTACCTGAAATCCGCAATAATCCACCGAGATAACCCGCTCTCTCCGCTCAGATTTGTCAATGAGGGCGCAAATCTTAAGGGATGCAGCCCCCCGGTCTTCCAGTAGCTCTTTGACGTAGGCGAGGGTCAACCCGCTATCCACGATATCTTCAATCAGGATGACAGGTCTTCCCTTAATAGGCAGCTCGATATCCTTGGTCACCCGGACCGTGCCGCTGGACTGCGTCTCTGAGCCGTAACTGGCCGCCCGCATAAAATCCATCTGGACGGGGATACGGATGGCCCTCATGAGGTCGGCCATGAAGATGATCGACCCTTTCAGTATCCCGACCAGGATAGGTTCCGTCCCCTGGTAATCGTTCGATATCTGGTCACCGATTTCCCTGACACGCCTTTGAATGGCTGCTTCCGGTATCAGAACCTCTCTTTTCAATACGCTCACCTCGCCTTTCTACCGGGTGCCCGATTTGCAGTGGGTCGAAAAAAACCCTTCTTGCGATTACGCTTTCACTATATATTTAAATAACCGGCTGTTGTCAAATTCTTGAACAAAAGGCCCGGGTGTCCATCCAATTTTTTCGTTCAGGTATCGCCACGATAGGCCGAAGGTTGTCTATTCGTCCAGAAACGGCAACCGCTCTCTTTTTCTGTAGGCAAGGGCCTGACACGAGGCGATAAGGATATGGTTTTCGTCGGTCACTCTTATCTCATAGGCGCCTGTCTTGTTGGAGCGATGGATCTCCCTTGATTCGGCCCGGAGTTTTCGTCCGGGTTCGGCCGGATGATGGAAAACCACATTCACATTAAGGGCCACGGCCACCCTTCCGTGGGAATTACAAGAGGCCTGGAACGCCTCATCCATGAGAGAAAAAATGGCCCCCCCATGCACCATACCGAAGATATTGGCATCATTTTCCATGGGAACCATCTCAACGACGGCGCGCCCTTCGGAGACCTCCACCAGTTTCAGCCTTAGTTTGCGGGCATAGCCCTCCGACTGCACACGTTCGGCAATTGCGGAAAAAACCTCCTGACCCATTGTAAACTCCCTGTGTCCCCGTTACAGGCCTCCCTGCGGTTAAATATGGATCGAACCCACTCCCATTTTCATCCCCGGGGGTCTGCGGCGCCTGCTTCAAAAGGAAAAAAGACCGTAAATGTCGTCCATCCGGATTCATAGCAGTCACTCGTCTTCGTGCAGAAACGGCATTTCGAAATTCTACCCGGGCAGATGTCCTTATCCGTCGGTATATACCGGCATCTAACTGACGTCATGTCGATCTTGAAATGATAGCGCTCCGAAAAGATCTTCATGCGCAACAGGTCCGCACCCTTGCCCCCTGCATTGAAGTCGAACTCCCGCTTCGTTGAATAGTCCATGGTCTCCTGGGTTACAAAAAAGCCCTCAAAAATGCGTCTCTGGTTTTCGAGGGTGATCCCGACCCCATAATCCCGAACCAGAAGCTCCACGCCATTCACCTTTTCCCTGCAGGTGATCTCGATTCTCCCTTCGTCCGGCGTGTTCTCGATGGCGTTTTTGGCAAGGCCGATAACCAATTTTCTGAGGGGAGCATCCGGGACGACAATGGGCCGGGTGGTTTCGAGATGGGTGTTCAACTCGATGTTTCGATGCCTGAAACGCGGCCGGATCGTTTCAAGGGTATCCGCAATGAACGGACCCAAAACAATTTCCATAGGCAGATCTTCCTCCGGACGGAAGACTTCGTCAATCCGTTTCCTGATTTTTTCCACAACAGGCCCTTCCCCCACCTCATTTGCGACAAGGGCCTCCAGCTCATCAGAACACTCATCCAGCAGCAGCGTGAGGAGATGATGGGCTTCATAATGGCGATCGCGGATAATGTCTTCCACCTGATACTGCATTTCCAATATGCGGCCCAGGTTGCGTTGGGCGCGATCAATGGTGGGCTGATAGGCCTTCGGTGGGAGCCCATCCAGCTTTTTTTTCAGAATGCTGAGAGAAGCCCTGAGAACCGCCAGCGGGGTCCTCAATTCATGGGAAAGATGATTGATGACCTTTCCCTTGGCCCGGTTCAGGCCGGCGACCTCTTTGTATGCCTCCTTTATCTCCTTCGAGACCCGGGCGTTTTCAATGGAGAGGGCCACGGTCCCGGATATTATATTCAACAGCTCAACGTCTGTATCGTCAAAGTCTCCGCGCTTTTTGTTCATGGCGCACAAGACCCCGATGATGCGGTCGCCGGTTCTCAAGGGGACGTCCAACAGGCTCTTTGTGGTGAACCCGGCCTGTATGTCTACGACCGCATAGAAATCAGGGTCTTTGGATGTATCCTTTACGATGATCGGCTGACCAGTGCGTATGACCTTTCCGGAGATGCCCCTGTGAGCAGGGAATCGAACCTCTTTGAGGAGCTGTTCTGCGGCCTGATTGTCATGGACGGCCGATTTGAAATAGAGTTCGTTTGTTTCCTCGTCCAGGAGGATAACCAGAGCCCCTTCAGCATCTGTGAGGGTTTTGATCTTGCCGCCGATATAGTCCAGCAGGTCATCCAGATCAGGGTATTTGGGAAGAAACAGGCTGGTTTGCAACAGTGCCTCGTTGTTCCTCCTAATTCTCTTTTCCTGTGTGATATCCCGTAGGAGAACCAGTTCTCCTGAAGGCTCATCTTCGGTCTCGGAAAAGACAGCGGCCCTGAAGACCACGTCCAGTATCCGACCGTCCCTGGTGAGTCTCTGCGTCTCCTGACGGAGAATGATTTTCTCCTGGAAAAGCTTCTTGATGTTTTCGCAGGTTTCCTGTTCAAGGCCATGAGGGATATAGGGGATCTTTTTTCCCTTGAGTCCTTCAAGGGACCATCCAAAAACCTGTGTAAATGCTGGGTTCAGGTATGATACGCGGCCGTCGAGAGAAAATACAACAATCGGATGCGGGACAAAATCGAGGAGTATCTTGTAGCGCTTTTCGGATTCCTGAAGCGCTCTCAGAATCTTGAACCTACTGGTCACATCGCGTGCGATGCCCCGAAAACCGATGACCTTTCCAGCATGGTCAATAATCTGGTTTGCGGAGAGTTCAACAATCCTCTGTTTGCCCTTTTTGTCGATGAATTCCCATGTAAGGTCTGATACGGCCCGACCGGTCTGATATAGCTTTTTAAAGGTTTCAACCGCGATGTTTGAATACGCCTCGCTCATGAACTTTGAGAAATTCTGGAACTGGATTTCTTCCTTCGTGTACCCGAAGACCTTGCAGAGGGAATTATTGAAATAAAGGAAATTCCCATGGATATCTACCTCATAGACCCCATCTTCAATGTTTTCTATAAAGGCCTGATACCGCTCGCTTGCCACCTTATCGCAGGCCAACAAGATATTCTCCGGCATGGCCTTATCTGGTGCAACCGGCGTGTTCCTATCTGCGGTTTCTGCCAAAGCAGCGTCATTTTTTGCTGGGTTAGGAGTTTTCACCAAAACCGAATCTCCAGGCTTTTGTCGAACATTTTCCATACGGTTTCAAAGGGTTATTTTATAAAGCATTGCAAACAAATTGTCATCATAATTTTGGCTTGGAGGTGATAGAATGGAATGGTCACAGGAAATTCAAATTTGCAGAGACACAAACGCAAACCCCCTTGAATCGTTTGTCCCGTTATTCTATAATAAATTTTGTAAGGGTTCACAGGTTCCGAATTCAACGTTCAGGGTTAGGGGCCAGAGCCGTATTGAAGACCCGAATTGTAGGCAACAGGGCGCTGCGTTGTTAACATACGTCCGTTCGCTCGCCTATTTCCTCTTTTGAAGTGACGAATCCGGGGCCACTTATGGCATGGTTGCCTCTAAAATGGAACCAGGGGACCCATAAAGCAACCTTGAACCTCTGAACCTTTGAACCCGTGAACGGTTACTAAATTTTAAACAAAGGTTTATTGACGATGGGGTGTGTCGATCCTGCGTGATGGAAAGATGTCAAGGCCCTAACGGCCTTTTTGCAAAGCCTGAACAGTGTAAGTGCAATCTATATCGAAAAAGAAACTGAGGGCCTGAGAAATGCCTAAATCAGGAAAAATTCCAAAAGCCACTATTACCAGACTCTCTCTCTACTACCGACAGCTCGAACTCCTGGAATTCGATGGATACCGAGTGGTGTCTTCGGAAAAGTTGGCATGGCTGTGCCAGGTCAACTCGGCACAGGTCAGGAAAGACCTCGGTTATTTCGGAGAATTCGGCATCAGGGGCGTCGGGTATGACGTGATAGATCTTCAGGCCCATATAAAAGAGATTTTAGCCATCAACCGCAACTGGAATCTGGGGATTGTCGGAGTCGGTAAACTGGGATCTGCCCTTATCCAGCACCACAATTTCTCTGCAAGAGGCTTCAAGTGCGTGGCCGCTTTTGACAATGCTCCGGACAAGATCGGAAAGAGGCTTCCCTCGGGTCTGAAGGTCAGAAGCATCGATGAATTGAGAGAGGCTGTCATAGAACTGGATGTGGAGATTGGCGTCATCACCACGCCTGCCTCTGCAGCCCAGAGGGTGGCAGACTTTTTTCTGGACGCCAATGTGAACGCCATCCTCAACTTTTCTCCTACGAGGATCAGTGTTCCTGGGTGCTGTCTGGTCGAAAATATCGATTTTACGATAATGTTAGACGTGCTTGTCTACAAGTTTCATCATGAGGCCAAGGGGGTTGCGCACAGATAGGGCCATGTGGGGAATTGCCGTCGATTATCAGGCCCTTTGACGCTATTGGACAATATGACAGAAAACAAAGGTAAAATCGTAGAAATTTTCACGGACGGGGCGTGCAGTGGAAACCCCGGACCAGGGGGTTACGGGTCACTGCTCAGATACGGGGATGTCACCAAAGAGATCTCCGGATGCGCTCTGGGCACCACCAATAACCGGATGGAAATGATGGCTGTCATAGAGGCCCTCCGGCAGCTCAAGAGACCCTGCAGGATCACTCTATATACCGATTCAACATATGTGATGCGGGGGATGACAGAGTGGGTATCCGGATGGATCAGGCGAAATTGGGTCAATTCTCATAAAAAACCGGTCGTTAACAGAGATCTGTGGGAGAAAATCCTGGAGTTGGGCAAACCACACCAAATCGAATGGAAGTGGGTGCGGGGACACAATGGACACCCGGAAAATGAGCGCTGTGACCGGCTGGCGAGAAATGCATTAAAAAAATGCAAGAAGGCATCCGATCACGCCGAAGGCGTGACGTCTGACAGCATCAGAACTCTATAAAAGTCAATCTGTTGTAAGGGGGCGCCCATGAAATGCCCGAAGTGCAATTTTATAAGCTTTGATTACAATCAGGTCTGCCCGAAATGTGGTCATGACCTCTCTCATGAGAGGGACCTGATGGATTTTCCATCCTACAAGCCTAAACCTCTTTCCCTTCTGGGCGTATTGACCGGGGATGGCGTGATTCCAGCGGTTGACACACTTGTCGGGCAATCCGAGGTATCAGGGGCGCCCAGGGAGGGAGCTAAAGAATTGTTGATTTCCCTCGATAGTCTCTCCGATGAGGATCAGGAACTTATCCAGTTTGAACCGGAACCTTCATTGACAGCCAGTGAGATAAAAACCGAAGGGGAGGCAGCAGGAGCAGGTGAGGAATTAACGATTTCATTGGATGATCTTTCAGATGAGGCCCCCGAACTCGTCCTTTTTGATCCCGACACAGAAGCCACAATGCCTGAAGCGGAAATCGTAGACGAGGTTTTCTTTGAGCCGGAGACGTTCCTTTCTGAAGATGCGCGACCCGAAAAGAAGGGTTTCTGGAAAAGTGAGGACATAGAGCCAAGAACGGCTGACATGCAACTGGATGACTCCTCCGAAAAAGAAGGTGTTGCTTCGGACAAAGGAGAAGAGGCCCCCGGAAGAGGGAAAGAAAAGGAGCCGGATCTGTTTGAATTGGAGCTTGAACCGCTGGAGTTGGACATAGAGATTCAAGAATCCGACAAAAAGACGTCTTAGCTTGAAATTGGTCTTGACCTGATAATGATCTTTTGCTATATTTTACTATTAAGTTTTTGCCGAGATAGCTCAGTCGGTAGAGCAGGGGACTGAAAATCCCCGTGTCCCTGGTTCAATTCCTGGTCTCGGCACCATTAAAATCAAGGACTTGCGTCATATCGGCGCAAGTCCTTTTATTTAGGATAGCGAGATAAAGACTTCGGGCTGAAGGACCTGACGGAAACCACCTCCTATCTCTCATTATTTTCGGATTCCGCATGAATCGGCGGGTTCTCACGTATCAGATCAAATTCAATCCATATATCGGTCCCCTCGTTTCGTTCAATACGAAATTGCCCTCCCAACTGGTGCCTGGCCAGATCCCTCATAAGCTTAATGCCAAGGGTATCGGTCGCGTCCAAGTCAACGGTTTCCGGTATCCCGCGGCCTTCATCCCTGACCCGTATCAGGATCCGGTCGTCTCGGGATCGTTTCATGGTAATATGGCATGGGCCGGTCTCACCGTCCCCATAGGCATGCTTGAACACATTAGTGATGGCCTCGTTGAGCACAAGGGCGCAAGGGATGGCCTGCGTGATGGTGAGACTCACGTCCCGCCAATTGATAATAGGGGTCACATCTTTTTTGATGGGTTCATAAATCTGGTGGATGCTCAGCCACAGTTTGTAGATATGACTGCCCATATCGACCTGATTGATATTTTCGGTTCGATAGAGTTGCGTGTGGATCAGGGCCATGGTAAATATCCTGGATCTGGCCTCTGCCAGCACCTGGCGGGCCTCGGCACTCAAGGTCCTGTGGCGGGAGAGGTTCAGAAGATTCGAAATGACCTGCAGATTGTTCTGGACCCGATGGTGAACCTCGCCCAAGAGCGTGTTCTTTTCCTGGAGCGATGCCCGTATCCTTATTTCGACCTCCTTGCGCTCGGCGATTTCACGGCTGAGCTGTTCATTCGTTAGCCTCAGCTGGACTGTACGCGATGTAACCATCTGCTCCAGTTGTCGCTGGTACTTTTCCAGATCGGCCTCCACCTTCGATCTGACGCGGATCTCCTTTTCCAGTTCCAGGTTGATCTGCTCGAGTTTTTCTGCAATCCGGTGCGCTTCTCGGGCCGATACCTCCGCCTCCTGACGGGCGAGCGTGAGGGATTCGTTCTGCTCCTGGATCTGCCCCAACATTTCGTTAAAGGCGTTAACCAGATCGCCGATCTCATCCTCCCCCTCCCTTGTTCCACGGATGGAATAATCCTTGTCTCTTGAAATGGATCGCGCCAGGTTGCCCAATCTGACGAGAGGCCCTGTAATCAGGTGCTGCAGTTTTGTAGTGAGCAGCAGTGCGCACAGCACGAATATAAGCACGATAAACGCGATGATGCCCAGATGGTTGTACAGAGTAGAGTACATCTCCTTCAGGTCAGACCGAATGAAAACGGTGCCGATAAACATACCTTCAAGCACGATCGGTTGAAAGCAGGAAACGCCTCCGCCTTCAAAGAAGCAGCCTGACTGTCTACAATCAGAGGGGGCCTTCGACTGGACCCCATCTCGAACATATCCAGCCAATAACTTGCCGGTTTGCGTATAAATCGAGGCCGCTATTACCGATTCATACGCCCTGAAGGCTGACAGGGTTTCTCTTGCATCAACCGGGTCGTCAAACAGCAATGCAGCCATGCAGGCGTGCCCGATCAGCGTTGCAACGGTGGTCATCTCACGTTTTGTTTCCTTCCGAAACATCATCGTATCGTAGGCCGTAAACCCTGCAAACCCCAGGATCGCCCCAAGAATATAGATCGACAGGATGATCGTCAGAAGCTTTTTTCTGATGGGGAGATCTTTGAAGTGTGGCACGGGCATGTCGTCTGAGTTCCGGGTCAGTACTGTTGCTTGAGTTTGTTGGTTGACTGGGTTTCTTGGGTTTCAGGGACACCCAGCCACCCAGTATTCCCGTTCAAAAAAAGAAGCTGCGCTGCTTGCTGACCCGCAACTCGCTCAAGGCTGATTCACGATGTCGGAGAGCCTCAGGAGTCTGGATCGGATCTTGAGCCCTGCGTGTTCAACAGCAGAGAGATTTATCTCAAACCGCTTCGGGTGGCTGGCAGTGTGTTCCTTGCATGCCAGATGTTTAAAATATACCATTCCCCCCATCTGTGTGAATCCGTTCATGTCGCTCACGGTCAGGACAGGTCGATCTTTGACCTTCTCGAGGATCCGGGGGGCGATATGCCCTTGTGAACGACCCACAAACAGGACGTGGCATGGCGATCTGAGGTCTTCGAGCGCATCGAATCGCTCAACAATCAGCTTTCTGCCCTTGATCGGCTTCTGGGTTATGGGTTCAAACAATTCAAACAGGGTGTCATCCCCGATCACGGCCACCCGGAGGGTGTTGTCCTCGCCGATGACATCCTCCGGCCAATCCACGAAAAGGAGGAAGTTGTAGAGATACAGGGCCTTGATCCGGTCCTCTTCGGATACGGCCGCGATCGATAGGGCACCTTTCAGGAGAAGACCTACCATAATGGCCAGAAAGACGATGTGTCGTTTAGTACGGAACATGGCGATTCATCATCGGCGTCAATCCCACGAGGCCGTAAAATAACGATCGATTTCATCATGAGACGGCTGGAAGTTCAGAGCACTGTTCATCATCGAAATAGCCTGGGTCGTACAGAGAGGGGCCCAGAACGCCTCGGCCGCAATCGCTTTCTGCGCCCTGGAGAAGATCTCCCGGCGCTTTTCCTGATCAGGAATCTGATTCGCCTTCTTGAGCATGCTGCTGACCTCAGGTGTGGTGCCATAACACCCCGGGGCATCCTGGATAAAGAACGGGTTGAGAATGGCGGCTGCGTCAAAGATCGAGTAACTCCCCCAGGTCAGAAACGCCAGGGGCATCTCCCCCCGCAGGAATTTCTGGTAGAACTGATTCCATCTGCCGCCCATCCAGTGGAGGCGGGTCTTGATCCCTACGGACCGGAGGTCCTGAACAATGCTCTCGCATGCGCTCTCGTTAATGCTGGCAAAATGATCAACGGCAAAGCCGTCGGGGTACCCTGCCTCAGCCAGGAGCCTCCTCGCCCTGGCCGGATCGTAGGGATAGCGCATCACATCCGGCTCATGGCCGAAATGAAGGGGGCTGGTGACACTGTCGGCCCTGCTTGCATAGCCCCCGTACGCATGCTGGATGATCTTTTCTCTGTTGATGGCATGATTGACGGCCATTCGCACCCGTTTGTCCTTGAAAAACGCCGTGCCGCTGCGTCCCATGGCGTCCATGCTCAAAAAACAGAGTCGGAGAGTGTCGGTGGTTTTGATCTTCAGACGGGGGCTCTGTCTGACAAAGGGGACCTGCTCCTGATAAAAGTTGGTGGAACGGACCAGATCGGCCTGACCCGAGATCAGCGACTCTATCTGGAGCAGTTCTTCGGCCATGTTGATCACCTTCAGGCGAGGGATTCGGGCCTGTCCCTTGGGGCCGCCGAAATAGTCGGGATTGGCCTTGAAGCAGACCTCCGAAGGACCTGTTCGGGAAACGAATTGATACGGTCCGGTCCCGATGGGATGGCTTTCGAACCCCTCCTTTCCCACCTCCCCGTAATAGTCCGGCGGATAAATGTAGAGGACATTGGTGATGACCTCGAGCGCTGTGGGATCAGGCAACGAGGTCTTGATCCGGATGGTGTGGTTATCCACCACTTCCACCCCGTCAAAACCGGCTAAGAAGCTCGAAACCAAGGAGTCGGCTCCCTTAAGGAGATTCATGGAAAATCTGACGGCCCGTGCGTCAAAGGGCTCCCCATTATGGAACCGGACCCCTTTTCTGAGTTTGAATTCGATGGTTCTGGGGTCGAGCCGGCAATAGGATTCGGCCAGGCAGGGGACGATTTTTCCCTGGACCGGATCCCTGTAGAGAAGCGTATCCCCCCAGTTGTGATACAAAACGAGGACCTGGCGGTTGGTGGTGTATGCAGGGTTGAGAGAGTTGAGCGGCTGAGTGCTTAAAGAGACCGTCAGGGTGTCTCGCTTTGCATGGCATGGTGTGTGAGTCAAGGCGAGCGAAAAAGCCGCCGAGAGGGTCAGTAGCCATATCTTCTTCATAGACTTTCTCCGTGATGGCTGAGAGCGTATTTCCAGGGACTCCGACTTCCGGAATCCATTTGGATAGAAAGTGGCTTCATGTAACGAAACCCGATGCATCCTTGAAGTCGCCGCTGTGTTTCTGTGTGGCAAATGTCAGCATCATACCAAAATCTGAGCAGAAACTTCAACAAAAACGACCCAACGAAAGATCGCATGACGGAAGGCATTCACCAGAACAGGAACCTGGAAGAAGTCGAGGGCGACCAAACGGTTCGATAAAAAGCCTATTTGTATGGCCCAAGGACCTTCATTTCTATCTTATCGTCATCGGAACACCAGAGACCGTATGTGAATCCGCCCTTCACCGTCAGCTCCAAATCATCTGTTCCCTTGTAGGGCTCATCCGCCCTTACCCAGCGTAACACAGGCTGCTCCACAGGAAAGTCAGACTTTCCCGGGTCAACCGGCACGGTCGCGAGCCGTCTGCTCTCTCGTAAGCGGGAGTGATACAATCTGGCCTTGAAGATGTAGGCGCCCGGCAACACCGTGATACCCAGATCATCGATCCGTACCTCCTCCTGGTCGCCATTGCCGCCGGGAAGCATGTAAATGGGACGGTACTCAAGATTATCCGTTTGAATGATGACGGCGAGATCCTTTTTGGGCCGTTCCGGACCGGGATAGACCTTTTTGGGGTCCAGGCAGCAGCCGGACAAAAAACCGAAAAGCACAAGAAACAAGGGTAGTAAGGATATGGATCTTGGTCTCATGGGGGCCTCAGTAAAGCACGCATCAAGTGATACCATTGAAGCAGCCTAAGCCATGTCTTCAATAAATAGACCATAGATCTAAAGCGGGATAACCGCAACCAAAAACAACTCACACAAAGACACG
>CAYPDL010000116.1:0-12785 GCA_964409475.1 uncultured Desulfobacteraceae bacterium
CTCGATCACGTGGATGTTCTTCTTTCGACACATCTCCTTGAGCACCCTGGGCCAGACCGTGGCGCTGACCTCTCCCAGGTGAGCCTTTTTGAGCAGGAGCATGAAGGTCCGTGACTGGCCGATCCCGCCCCCGATGCTGAGAGGGATGGTGTTGTTCAGGACGGCCTGGTGATAGGGCATTCGTAGAAAGTCAAGCTGGCCTGTAATCTCCAATTGCTCTCTTAAGGTCTGAGCATTGACGCGAATCCCCATGGATGTGAGTTCGTGACGGCGCCGGGTTACCGGGTTCCAGACCAGAATATCGCCATTGAGCCCGTGCATGGGCCTGTTGTCCACGGATGTGGTTTCCGTGATCCAGTCATCGTAATCCGCAGCCCGCATTTCGTGGGGGTAGCCGTCTCTGAGGGTCCAGCCGATCCCGTAGATAAAGACAGCGGAGTGCTCCTTTACCAGCTCTGTTTCACGCTGCTTCCTCGGAAAATCGGGGTACTTGTTCAGAATGTCTTCGGCGTGTATGAAGGTGAGCTTTTCCGGCAGATCGGGATACCGGTCGGTCTTGAGCTGGGGATAGAGCGCCTGAACATGGGTTTCAGCCCCCTTGAGAACCTTCCATATCTTTTCCACCACTTTTGTCAGAAGCTGAAGGTTGCGCTGTTCTTCGGTGATGGCCAGCTCCCAGTCCCACTGATCCACATAGGCGCTGTGATCGTGGTCGAGAAAGTAGTCCTTGCGGATGGCCCGCATATCAGTGATCAGACCTTCGCCAATCGTCATGCCGAACTGCTTCAGGGCCATGCGTTTCCACTTGGTGGCCGCCTGTACCACCTGGGCATCCACCGGGTTTTTGTCATAATCGTTTGAGATATGAAACTGGATCGGTGTCCGCGATCCGTCGCGGTCCAGGTAATCGTTCACGCCGCTCTCCACATCCACGATGAGGGGGACGGTCACCCGTATGAGGTTGAGTTCCTTGCAGAGATTCTCCTCAATGTAGTCCTTTACTGCATAGACGGCATTTTGCGTGTCTTTGGGGGAAAGTAGGGAGGTGTAATCATCGGGTAGAATTTTCTCCAGTTCTCTATAATCGCCAATGCCCGGTCCTGCCAGATCAGCCTTCTTGTCTGTCATGTGTATTTTCTCCTCATAATGATATGGTCACCCCCCACAGGCGGTGATCCTGTGCTGATATCACAGGGCGCCCGATCCGTCAATCCATATTCCGCGCGTCCAGCAATTCTCATTTTGCGATTGAATAGGCCGTAGTTCCCGTTTGTAGTGTCGCCGTAAGGCGATTTTTCAGGACATCACGGCCCCACTACAAACTGCGAAAGGCAAAATGAGAATTGCTGCCGCGCCTCGGGGGCTTCTCCGGTCTATCCGGGTGAGGGTAAATTCATTCCCTGTGGGCTTTGGGTTGACACTCGGGCTTAGACCCCCTATAGTCTGTGCCCCAAAGAGTCTTTCCTGTCATTCAAAACACCACAGAATATGCAGAGAGGAGAGGACCTATGCAGAAGCGTATATCACGGCTGGTCTGGCCGTTGTGTTGCGGGCTGTTGATTTTCCTGAATGCCTGCGCCATGGTGGGGCCGGATTTTACGCCGCCCAAGGCCGATGTGGCGCCGGAGTGGGCCGAATCCAGGGATACACGGGTCAAGAAGGACCTGCCGGATTACAAGAGCTGGTGGCAGGTGTTCGGCGATCCCGTACTGGAAGGCCTGGTAAGGACCGCCTATGAACATAACCTGCCGCTCCGCATCGCAGGCGTCCGGGTCCACGACGCCCGGCTCCAGGGCCTGATTCTCAACTATCAGGATACGGTCCTCCGGGCACAGCAGGAGGTGGAGGACGGCCTGGTGGAATTTCTGAAGGCACAGGAACGGATCAATTTCCTAAAGAAGAGCGTGGACGCGGCCAAGCGCTCCGCGGACCTGGCCCTCATGCAGTACCGGGGAGGGAGCACCGACTATACCACGGTGATTCTGGCCCAACAGGCGCTTCTGAGCGAACAGGACCTTCTGGCCGCCACCCGGGGAGAATCGCCCCTGGGTCTTGTGGCGGTCTACCGGGCCCTGGGCGGCGGTTGGCAGATCCGGGAAGGAAAGCCCTTTGTGCCGGAGGACGTGAAAGCGGTCATGATGGAGCGCACGGACTGGGGCGATCTCCTCACATCGCCGCCGGAACTTCCCCCTGTGCCCGGCAGTGAAAAGACCATTGTCCGGGGCCCCGACTGGTAGGATTGCTGAAGTTTGCCGGTTTTGGGCATAGGGCCATCTCAGCCATTGTTCCCTGATGCGGCCCTGATGATCCGGTTTTCATGTCCGGATAAAATATGACCCTGCTCAGGCGGATATCCCATTGACATATCCCTCGCTGGTTCCTATCATTTAAGAGACTGGCAGATGATGTCGTGAATTTTGCACGAGTTTGATCACATCCCATGCAAGACATTTTTTCACGCAACCGAATCCTTTTCTGGAGGTATCAAAATGACTTCTGTTCAAACCAAAGTTTTTAAGAGCAATCGAAGTCAGGCGGTTCGTCTTCCCAAGGAGATTGCCTTCCCGGAATCCGTCAGGGAAGTTAGAATCACGGCAATCGGCAGCAGGCGAATTATTGCTCCGGCGGATCAATCATGGGATGACTGGTTTGAGGCGCCGGGTGTTTCCAGTGATTTTATGACAGAGCGAAAGCAGCCGAAAGACCAGATCCGGGAGACCTTGTAATGCTGAAGTATCTGCTGGATACCAATATGGTCATTTATACGATGAAAAACCGTCCACCGCAGGTGAAAAGACGTTTTCAGCAGCATGAAGGTCAGATGTGCATTTCTGCGGTCACTTTGGGTGAATTGGTGTTTGGCGCAGAGCATTCACAACAGGTGGAACGGAATTTGGCAGACATTGAGGCAATGGTCGCCCGACTTGAGGTGCTGCCCTTTGACAGGAAAGCAGCCTATCATTTCGGACAGATACGGGCGGCGCTATACTCAATGGGTCAACCCATAGGACCTTATGATATGATGATTGCCGGCCACGCCAGGGCATCCGGGTTGATATTGATAACAAACAATCTGAATGAATTTGAACGAATTCCGGGGCTGCTGCTTGAGAACTGGTGCGACGTGCAGAGTTCATAGCCAAAGCTTAACGTGTGGCAATGCCGACATGAGTTGGTCTGCAGGACGCGCTGTTCCTAAAATCAACAGATATATCCATCCTCCATAGCTCCCAACTATTCCGCAAACCAAGCGATCAAAAGATGTTTTGACATTGAGCTCATAAGTCAGGTTCTTGAATTTGTGTGATTTCAACTGGAACTCAACGGCTTTTGACCCCTTTGGGAAAGCCATAGTCCCATGACATATCTCAGGTCTCGGTGCGGGTCTCTGGATGATGGTATCACAGGTCTTACCGCGTTGGGCTAATATGGACATGAAACGATTTCACCTCAAACCGGTAAACCAACCCAGCTCACTGGAGTATGTGCCTAAATGTAAATATATAAAGGGCGTCCCTATGCCCCGTCGGATTTACCGGCGTAGCCATTGTCATACACTATCTTGTCCCGCCTCTTCCGGTGGGTGCGCTCTATCTCCTTTTGAACATTCCCGTCTTCGCCCTGGGGTGGTTGTATGTGGGGCGCCGGTTCTTCTTGTACAGCATCGCCGGGATGTTGCTTTTCAGCGGGGCACTGCAATGGATACACCTGTTTGTGCCCATCCATGATAGGATACTAAACGCTATTTTGGCGGGG
Organism: uncultured Desulfobacteraceae bacterium; assembly: GCA_964409475.1. GTDB lineage: Bacteria > Desulfobacterota > DSM-4660 > Desulfatiglandales > Desulfatiglandaceae > AUK324. The sequence goes on from CAYPDL010000116.1 coordinate 3,757, forward strand.
ATCATCATGGGGGTGGGGGCGGGGGGATTACCCTGAGATCATTAGGGGCGGGAGGTGGTTCTGGCATCCTCTCCGTGATCCTCCTCAAACGGTTCTCCGTCCGATTGGGAACTACCATGCTGACCATGAACAGCCTGGTCCTTTTAGAGGGCGCCATTCTCTTTTCCCTGGAGGCGGCCCTATACACGCTGATCTTCATCTTTGTCAGTTCCTATATCATCAATCTGGTGGTCATGGGGCTGAGCCAGAGAAAGGCGGTGATGATCATTTCATCTCAATGGAAAAAGGTCTCTCGGGAAATCGTGGACATGGTATACCGGAGGGTGACCGTGATCGAGGGCAAGGGGGGATATTCGGGACAGGAAATTCAGATTCTATACACGGTCATTCCCTTCCAGGAACTGCCCCGCCTGAAAAAGCTTGTTCGGGGTATCGATCCTGATGTCTTTATGGTGGTCTCGGACACACTGGAGGTCACGGGCATCCACATTGGGAATCAGCCCCACTGGTGATTGACCACTAACGCGCCAGCTTCACAAGTTGCTGACAAAATACGACGTCCGGTAGGAAGAGTTCAAAGCTCCAGCAGCCTCGTCAAAGAAACAGGAATCCTGAGTTCATCTTCTCCAATTAGTGGCGTCCTCAGTTCCCCTCTCTATTCTTTTCCACATGCCGTGTCTGCCTTTCGTCATGGGATGCTTCTTTTCATTCCACTGGTTTAAACCGCCCATCAGTGAAACAGCTTCCGCATAGGGGGCCTCAAAGGAAGCAGTTCCAGCAGCTGCACCAGCCTGTCATGACAACCGTGGATATCGCCCACGGCGAAAATTCTCTGTTCAGCCGCCTGCGTCATGTGCGCCATGCCTTCTCAGACAGTCTAAACCCCAAGCCGCGCCGCGCAGGGGTGGGTTTTCCTCCGACGTGCCGAATAAGGAGAAGTTGGCAAGGTCTGTGTTTCCGCTCTCTCCGCTATTTCAGGTTCAAAACTTTACCCTCTTGTAGAAAACCGTCTTAGCCATTTCGGCTGTGAGCATGTAAAGGAATACAATTATCCCGATGAGAAAAAGGAACGAGATTGGCAGTGGGCTGAATCCAAAAATCTCAGCAAGTGGGGTAAAGGGTACCATCAACGTAGCGACAACCACAGACAGCGTTGCCATCAACAGATATTTCCCCGGTCGGCTCTTGAAGAATTGGCGCCGACTTCGAATGACCAACACGATCAGTGACGCGGAAACAACGGATTCTATAAACCAGCCGGTCCTAAATTGAACCTGAGTCGCATCAAGGACTATCAACAGTACCCCAAAGGTGAGATAGTCAAAGAGCGAGCTTACCATGCCGAAAGTAATCATAAACTGGCGAATCGCCTTGATGTCCCAGCGCTGCGGATGGTCAACCATTTCACTATCCACGCGATCGGTGGCGATCGTCATCTCCGGAAAATCAGTGAGTAGATTGGTGAGCAAAATCTGCTTGGGCAACAGGGGGAGAAACGGCAGAACGAGGGATACTCCAGCCATGCTGAACATATTTCCAAAATTGGCGCTGGTGGCCATGAATACGTACTTCAACGTGTTCGCAAAGGTCGTCCGCCCTTCTCGCACGCCCTGCACGAGCACACCCAGGTCTTTTTCGAGTAAAACGATGTCCGCTGCATCCTTGGCAACATCCACGGCGCTCTCAACGGAAATGCCAACATCGGCCGCATGGAGCGCCGATGCATCATTGATGCCGTCTCCCATATACCCCACGACATTGCCCGCCTTCCTCAGGGCCAGGATGATACGTTCTTTCTGATTGGGTTCGATTTCGGCAAAGACGTCCACGTCCGCCACCAATCTAAGTAGAGCGTCATCGCTCGACTGGCGGAGTTCTGGCCCTGTGAGGACTCTTGTGTTCGACACTCCCATCTGCTGACTAATGTTGGCGGCGACGAGGTGGTTGTCGCCCGTAACGATCTTCAGTGAAACGCCAAGGCCTTGCAGGCGAGCGATCATGTTGACGATATTGGCCTTTAGCGGGTCAAAAAAAACAAGGAATCCTAAAAAGGTCATGCCTGCCTCATGCTCTTTGGTGATGCGTGACGCCGATCCCATATTCTTGTAAGCGAGGCCCAGCGTACGTAAGCCCTTGCTACTAACCTCCTCAAAGTATTGTTGGATTTGGTCTCGCATCGTGACGAAGTCAATGACGTTTCCGTCTGTGGTTTCCACTGATGAGCAGACCTCAAGTACATTTGGCAGCGCGCCTTTGGTCACCATCAGATGCGTTTCAGCATGTGAAACCAGGATACTCAAGCGCTTACGCAGAAAATTATACGGGATTTCATCCTGCTTTCGGTACTCGGACAGGTCAAACTGGCGATGGCTGCGGATGGCTTCATCAATCGGGTTCGTGAAGCCCGTTTCGTAAAAGGAATTGAGATAGGCGTAAAAGAGAACTTTATCCCTTGGGGCGCCTTCCGCATCCATCGCGGATTGTAGGTGTACGATCCCTTCGGTCAGGGTTCCGGTCTTATCTGAGCAGAGGACGTTCATGCTTCCTAAGTTTTCAATCGAAGCGAGTCGCTTGACGATGACCTTCTCTTGAGCCATCCGTTTGGCGCCATGGGAAAGGTTAACGCTGATAATGGCAGGCAGCAATTGTGGGGTCAGCCCAACAGCTAACGCCAGCGAAAAGAGAAATGAATCCAGGACCGGACGGGCTAAATAGACGTTGATGGCAAAGATGGCTACCACCAGGACGAATGTCACTTCCATGAGAAAGTAACCGAAGCGGCGGATGCCGCGCTCAAAATCGGTTTCCTGTGGCCTGAGTTTTAGTCTCTGGGATACTTTGCCCAACTCGGTTTCTTTGCCGGTGCATACAACCAGTGCGGTTGCATTTCCGCTTACCACATGGGTTCCCATCCAGAGTGCGTTTGTGCGCTGACCTAGGGGTGTCTCTATCGGCAACACCGAAACAGCCTTTTCCACAGGGAAGGTCTCACCCGTCAGCATTGCCTCATCAACGAAAAGATCTTTGGATTCCAGTACCAGACAGTCTCCTGGCACGATATCACCGGCATTCAGGATGAGGATATCGCCCGGCACAACCTCTTCGACTGGGATTTCTCTTGTGATTCCATCACGCAGCACCGCCGCTTTAATCTGCACGATGGAAAGCAGGTTATTTACAGCGTTCGACGCACTGCGCTCCTGCCAAAATCCGAGTAGGCCGCTGATAAGGATGATTGAAAGGATAATAAAGGCATCAACCGGATCACGTAGGAAGAACGATAACCCTGTTGCGAAAAAAAGGATGAGTATAATCGGGCTGTTGAACTGAGCGAGGAGGAGCGTCAACACATCTGACCTCTTTTGGGGCTTGAGAAGATTAGCACCATAGCGTCCAATGCGATGTGTGGCTTCATCGCTCGTCAATCCTTCCTTCGCCGTTTGAAGTTTTTGGAGTATCTCTGCAACCGAGATGCTCCAAAAAGCCGGAGGGAGTTGGTTCATCGTATATTGCTCTCTCTCAGAAATAGGGTTTTAAGCCTCCAGGCATTTCTTAGAGATCAGGAAAGGACATGGAAACTCGCGTGCCGTTTCCCGGGGTGCTTTCTACCCTTATGTCTCCGCCATGATCTTTGACGATCTGATGCGTGATGGCTAGGCCCAAGCCGGTCCCTTGCGGTTTTGTCGTAAAGAAGGGTTGAAAGATGCGATCTAGATGGTCTCTGGGGATTCCTGCGCCTTCGTCTTCAACCACCATTTGGAGGACCTCTTGATCGGTTTGGACCAGGAGTCGCACTTCCTTCCCTTTCGGGGAGGCTTGGAGCGCATTTTGGAGCAAGTTTACAAGTGCGTGACGAACCTTTCCTCGATCTAAGCTCACTTTTCTAGTCCTTTCCTGGCATTTGCAGGCAAGCCTAACCCCCTTATCATGAAACTCCTCAGTCATAATCTGCTGGATATCTTCAACAAGGGATCTCACCTCCACTTCCTCCTTCTGCAACGGGGCAAACCGTCCAAAAGAGAGCATGTCTTTCACCATCTTCTCCAGCTTGGCCGACTCCTGGTCCACAATTTCCAAATACGAGGCCGTTTTTGCTCCTTGGTTTTGGTCTTCTCGTATGCGGCGCACGAATCCTCGAATAGGAATCAGCATGTTTTTCATTTCGTGAGCCACAGAAGACACGGTCTCTCCAAGGGTAGCAAGAGACTGAAGCTTTTGGTTCAATGCCTGCTGGCGCCGCTCTCTATCCCTCAAGGCGCCAACGAGCGGGCCTGCAAGGTTAAACAGAAACAACTCCAAAACCTCATCGTAGAAAAGAGCTCGATCATACCCGAAGGCAAGGAAGGCGTGAGGAATACAGATAACGGTAATCAGCATGGATACTTGAATACCGCCCCGGAGACCGAACCAGAGCCCTCCAAGGACGATGGGAAAATAATAGAATCTCGTGATCAGCTCCTGGAGCAAGGACAGACGCAGAGGGGCCAGATAATAGACCAGTGAGACCACTGCCACGCACACCAGGATCACTCTGACTCTCATCGTCGTAGATAGTTTCTCCATGGGCAGAACCTCGACCCGTGCCTTTCAAGTTTTTTCCGTAACGATGTTGCTTCCTGTCTGACACTGTCCATTGAAAGAGACCGCGCAGAACCCCATCGATTTCCCAAGACACGAACCCAAGGAGATCGCGTCAGTCAGCCTTCGTATTCTACTACTATCCATTCTGCTTTTCAAAAGCGTTTTTGCGCTGCGAGGAGAAAGGTGCGAGTGTTTCACCATTCTTCATGCGTGACAAGTCCCCCTTGGAAATGAACGCCGGAATGATGATGGTGACAAAGGGGAGGTCTGTGTCGTCCACCGGCAAATAAGGGACATATCGACAGGCAAACACAATGCGGCAGGCGAGGGTCAAAAGACCCAATAATGTCAATGCCGTGGCCAGGGAATTTACAAAAGGAGATAGGATCGAAAATGATCCGAGGCTCCTTAATTCAGACGAAATATTCACCTGCCAGCCTACAACCCCGATAGCCGAAGCTATCGCGCAGACCAGTAACCATGGGTAATACCGGTCGGAGTTGAAATTATAAAATGTGTTCATTTTGGTCTTCCTTTTTATGCTACACTTTTTTCGGTGGAACCGCATGACATGGAAACGAGCCATTTGTTATAAAGCGAAAGGCTGCCTACCAGGTTGCTCATCTGCTAGTACACCCTGATCATTCCAACCCATCGTGCATTGAATTTGGATGTCGCAATCGGGGAACATGACTCTCAGGCATTCTGTCAGGATATACTCATCAGGCGCATCGACGGACGGGCCTTTCAGGATCACGATTCTCTCCATGTCACTTCTCCTTCTCCCGCTCTTCCATGTTTTTTAGGCACCACAGCCTCCAGACACAGTCTCCCTGATCGCAGGAATCTCCGGCCTTTCCATAGCAGTCCGGATTGCCTTCCCTTCGCTGCACGCTCCTGACCAGTTCTGTTACATCCAGAAGATCCTTTAGTTTTTCAACGGGTCTATTCTCAATCTGGATCGGGTCTGTCTTGTCATGGTCCATTCGTTCAGCTTCCAGTGGGTCATTTTTTAAGAGCACCAGAACATTTCGAATCAGGATAAGAGGTTGAAATGGAATTTGTCCATAAGGGAAAGGATTCAATTTGATAATCGGTAACGTATATTTTTGTAGAGGAGGAACTCCCGGAAGATAGGTATGCGACCCCATGCGGGTTGCAGGAAGGCCTCACAGGGGCAGGGGAGGCAGGCATTAACTGTTGAAGACGGCGGTACATGATCTTTCCTGTTCTCCAAGTTTTCCGTGCAGGTTTCGTATCCTTTTGCTCAGCGCCTTGCAGATATTGAGGGCGATTTGGGGATGTTCCCGCACGATCCGGGTGAACTCCTGTTTGGTTAAGACCATAAAGCGGGCCTGGCTTCTAGTTCGAATGGTGGCTGACCGTGGCGCATCCTCGATCAACGCCATCTCTCCAAAGTAGTCTCCCGCTGCCAGGGCGGCAATTTCGTCGCAGTTTTCCGTCTCTTCTCCCTTGATCACAGAGACATCTCCCTCAATAATGAGATACAGGCTTTCCCCGCGCTCCCCCTCTCGAATCACCACCTCGTGCGCCCCATATGATATTTCCTCTGTCACCATACCGATTGCGGCGAGCTCACCTACTGGGAGTCCCTGGAAAATTCCGATGTTCTTGATGTGTAGGATCCGCAAGACAAGATCCAGTTGATCGGTTAAGTCGGTTACGCTGACGTCCTTATCAAGATCTTTCACAGATAAGCATTTGCGCGCCTTTCTGCTGACCCAGGGATTTTCAGAGGCTGTAAGGGCCGTAATCAGCCCCGGGTCTATGCCGTCACACCCCTGTTTTGCCATTAAGGAAAGGGCTAATAGGGATGTCACCCAGTCCCCCTTTCCGATAAGATGCGAAATCAGGGATGCCCTCCCTGCAAATATGGGGAGTTCGAAGGCTTTTCTTCCCGATTCCAGCCTTTCTTCCAATGGCATATCCTCGACAAGGGGTATCAGGATCCTGGTAAGGGCGCTGTCCACGGTGTCGGTCAGGGCCTCAATACTATTGGAGCACTGCCGCGCGTCAGAGGAAGAAATGCCCCTCCATATAATCCGTGTTCTCCCTGATGCATCCTGAATTGAAAGGACGCGAAGGACGTTGTCGATCCTGACCTTTCCCTCCTGGATCAAATGATCCCTGAGCAAATCCCGCTCCGGGCTTTCAGGGAACTTTCTTAAGGCCTCCATTTCAATGAGGCAGGAATAGGACGCTTCCAGTTGTGATCTGGCAAACCGGTACATATCAAGGGCTTTGATATCAAGGGTTTCAAGGACTCGAAAGAGGCCCTCTCTCACCTTCCGACTGGGAATATTGAGGGCATTCACAAGGACTAAGGGGTTTTGATAGTCGCTGTTCTGAATCAGTTCCATGGCCGTTGCGCCGACTTCCGGGGCGGCATCACCCATGAGGCCGATAACTTGGCCCAGCTCCTGATCATCCCGGATCTCAAAGGCCTCCAGGGCCGCTGTCCGGACCGTCTCAGATGAATGGGAGAAATAGGCGGAGACCATGCTGTTGAGCGGGGCATCTTTCAGCTGCCGGAGCGCCCGGAAGAGGGCGCAAAGCATCCTGTGGTCCTCTTCGGCGCCGACTTTCTCCCGAAGGATCTGTGCAAAGACCCCATTCCCTGATTCCCCTGCGGCGATCACACCGGCCCATCTCTCCTCCAGCATCTTCGAATGGAGAAGAGCTTGAATGATCTCCAGGTGCCTATCGGGGGCGTCGTCATAGAGGCCGGCCAGGGCATAGCCCCTCGCTTCCGGGTCATGAATGGTCTTGAAAAGTTCGCTATTGAAGTCCCGGCTGATTTCAGGGGGAAATCGACGGGCTGCCTTTGCCATGGCCAACGTCAGCTGGGGTCTGCCGGGATCTGCCAGTTCTCGGAAAACCGGGATGGCTGCCTTCCCTGACCCGTCCGAGAGGAGGTCCAGCAGACCGATCCGCGTTGGGTCGTCCTCCCGCTTCAGGACGGTCAAGAGGGCGTCGTCAAAATCAGGGATATCCTGGTTTCTCAGAAGTGACCCATACCAGAGGCAGTCTTTGCCCCGGGCGGATAGAAAGAGGTCCAGCAGCTGTGCCTGCATCTTCCTGTCTCTGAATACCTGAACGATTTCCTTTTGCTCCAGAGACTTCAAGTCCAACATGCTCCGGGATATGAGATCCAGGAGGATCCTGGGGTACTGCTTAGTAAGGATGAAGTCGTAGGTCAGCCATATCCCCATGCAGACCAGGGCGATGATGGAAAGATACCTCGGATGAAACACGCCCCCCAGGAGCAGGATGAGCCCTGATCCCGCGAGGGTTCCGATCCGGACCACGGTTCCCCGGAGGAAGGGTCTGACCACGGCCCGCTGCGAGGCATGAAACAGCCCCATCAGGACGGACATGGCCGGTGCGTTGATGGTGGTCCGGAGGACATTGGTGGATAGTCTGGCGTACATGGCTGAATAGATGTCAAAACGGAACAGCAGGGCCAGAAAGGCGATGACGTAGTTGAAAGGGTGAATCATGAGGGCAACGGGAAGACCCCATTTGCCATAGAGCTTGCCCACAAAAAGGAGGAGCACCAGGCTGATGATATTAAGGAATCCCCGGAAGATCGCGAAGAAGTGTATCATTCCGCCTTCGGTGGCGTAGCTTTCGTTCACAGCAAAGTTGAACTGGTAATTGATGATGGTAATGACGATGTTGGCCATGAGGGACAGGGCGATGAGCACCTGAACAAGGGTCGAGTCCTTCATCAGGGGCAGGATTTTCTTAAACTCCTGGATAATGTTGGTGCGGGACTTCCCCTTCCCCTTTTCGGCGGCCCCCGTGTCCTGCACGAGCAGCGTGGGATAGAGATGCCCCATCCGATGGACCACAGCCGCCCCCACCAGAGAGACGACAAAATAGGCCAGGAGGAGATTGTCCATACGAATCAGTTTTGCGAGGGGCGACGTGCCAAAGCTCCCCAGGATGGCGCCGATCACCCCTCCCGCCGTCATGAGGGGAAAAATCCGCTTGGACTGACGGGTGGTGAAGAGATCATTGGCCATGTTCCAGAACACCAGGGCCAGGAGGACCTCCAGCTGGGACTTCAGCAGGAACAGGACCGGATAGATCAGGTCGTAACCCAGGGGAATCGTAAATCGGAGGGCCCCCACCAGGGCGCCGCTCCCCACCAGCATATAAGAAAGGAGCCGGCTGTCCGGCATGCGGGCCATGATTCCCGTGAGCATCCCCATGACAAAAAAGGTGGCGACAGCATTGATCATGTACATGATGGGGAGGTATTCCACACCGTAGCGTTTGAGAAAGGCCGTCTCCGCGGTGTTAGTGAAAAGGATATTCCCCACGTGGATGATGAAGAGTAGGAGGGCCGCCCACAGGAAAAGGGCCAACTCATCTTCATAGACACTCAGCCATTTCCAGATCATTCTGAACATTTCTTTATT
>CAYPDL010000117.1:0-12622 GCA_964409475.1 uncultured Desulfobacteraceae bacterium
CGCGAACCATCAGCGCGACCGGTCTTGACTATGGCCTGCTGGCCGCGGCCGGCATACTGACGATTGTACCGGGCGCCATGGTGATCTGGTTTGTACGCAACCACATGGCCAAGGGTTTTGCCCTGGGCCGGGTATAAAGGGGAAGAACCATGAAGCTGACTCTTGCATGGATGGAATGGACCTTGCCGACGGCAATTTTCTGCATCACCATTATTCTGACGGTGATCGCCATGACCATATGGCAGACGGTATCCCCTTCCATGGAACGTCGCGGTTTCCTGCCGATTTCCACCACGCCGGGTGATCGGTTCTTCATAGGGGTTTTGACCAGTGTTTATATCTTTTTCGCCTGGATTGGCTTGACCCATTTTGCACTTTGGATACTGCTGCTGATTGTTGTGTGCTGGATTGTGGTGGTGATGATTTGGGGATAGGCGAGATGGCAATGGGGCTCATTATAAACCCCTGAACCTTTAAACCCGTGACCGTTTGCAATATGTTTTCATGATGGACCTGTAAGGATCTAAACTCGGAAACGTGGGTGTGGTGACCCGGGAAACCTTGGAAGGGAGGTGGTGACGACCACAAGTAAACGGGGCTGATCCAATGGAGCCTTTGGTTTGCCTTGCCGATTTTTCCCGCCGATGATAGTTCCATCAATCGGCAAGGTGCGTGCGATTAACCATATCGATTTGAAAGGAGATTACAGCCATGAGCAAGAAGAGAACCCTTTTCTGCGTGATTGCAGCCTTGGCGCTTATATTTTCAAGCGTTCCCTGCTGGTCGTCCCCGCAGACGGACGCAGCCAAGAAATGGATCGACAACGAATTCCAACCATCCACACTGACAAAAGCCCAGCAGATGAAAGAGATGGAGTGGTTCATCAAGGCGGCCGATCCCTTTAAGGGGATGAATATCAAGGTCGTCTCCGAGACCATCGCGACCCACGAATATGAGGCGAAGGTGCTGACCAAGGCCTTTGAAGAGATTACCGGAATCAAGGTCTCCTTTGACCTGATTCAGGAAGGGGACGTCATTGAAAAGCTGCAGACCCAGTGGGCCTCCGGGAAGAACATCTATGACGGCTGGATCAACGATTCCGATCTCATCGGCACCCACATGCGCTACGGGTTTGTGGTGCCCTTGAGCGATTTTATGAAGGGGGAAGGCAAGGACGTGACCCTGCCCACCCTCGACATCGATGATTTCATGGGTATATCCTTTACAACCGGTCCGGATGGGAAGATCTATCAGCTTCCGGACCAGCAGTTCGCCAACCTCTACTGGTTCCGTTATGACTGGTTCAAAAGACCGGATTTCAAGAAAAAATTCAAGGAAATCTACGGCTATGAACTCGGTGTTCCGGTCAACTGGTCCGCCTATGAGGATATCGCGGAATTTTTCACCGAGCACATCAAAGAGATCGATGGCAAGGCTGTTTACGGCCACAATGACTACGGCAAAAAGGCCCCGGACCTGGGCTGGCGTTTTACGGACGCCTGGCTGTCCATGGCCGGTTGTGGCGATAAGGGACTGCCCAACGGCAAACCCGTAGATGAATGGGGTATTCGGGTTGAAGGTTGCCGTCCGGTGGGCGCCAGCGTCTGTAGGGGTGGCGCCGCCAACAGCCCGGCAGCCAAGTACGCCCTGCGCAAGTATATGGAATGGCTCCGGAAATATGCTCCTCCCGGATGTCTGGGCATGGACTTCTACACATACCTGCCGTTCCTGGCCGGAGGCAATGTGGCCCAGCAGATCTTCTGGTACACGGCATTTGTTCCCACCATGGTCGCGCCTGGACCCACGGTCAACGCGGACGGGACCCCCAAATGGCGCATGGCCCCATCGCCCCATGGTCCCTACTGGGAAGAGGGGATGAAGTTAGGTTATCAGGACTGCGGTTCCTGGACATTCATGAAGAGCACGCCGCTTGACAGACGGAAGGCTGCATGGCTCTTCGGGCAGTTCTGTGTGTGCAAGACTACCTCGCTCAAGAAGGCCTTAGTGGGGTTGACGCCCATCCGTGACAGCGACATTCGAAGCCAGGCCTTCACTGACAGGGCGCCGAAATTAGGCGGACTGGTGGAGTTCTACCGCAGCCCGGCCCGTGTTGCTTGGACACCAACCGGAACCAACGTGCCTGATTATCCGAAGCTGGCACAGTTGTGGTGGCAGAATATCGGCGAGGCGGTCTCCGGTGAGGTGACCGTGGACAGGGCCATGGACAACCTCGCTCAGGAAATGGACAAAGTGATGGAGCGTATACAACGTGCAGGCGTGCAGAAAGAATGCGGTCCGAAGCTCAATCCATGTATCGATCCAGAGGAATGGTTGAAGAAACCCGGTTCCCCCAAGGCCAAGGTCAATGAGAAGCCGAAAGGTCAGACCGTTGACTACGACCAACTCATTCAGGCCTGGCGTGAAGGGCGCGTGAAATAGGCATGAATTTACAACTCTGTTCATAGAACAGCTAATCCGGGCCGGCCATTTAGGCCGGCCCATTTTTTTGGAGACGAAAAAACTTCCGGTTTTTCCGGATCTTGGCTAAAATCCTTGGGCGAACGTGAACAATATAATAGAGACCTTTAAAAAATGTTGTATCACTTTAGCTTCTTGAAACCATCATTCGTTTGTTGCCTGGGACCATGAGGGTCTCTTTCCCAAAGGACGTAACAAAAATTATCCAGAGCGTATAGAACGCCCCTTTGACGTTCAATACAGATTCTGGGCAGGCAGAGGCGACGTCCGTTTAAATAAATACCTTTTTCTGGGGCTGTCCAGTAACGAATTCTAAGGCCTCGCTGCCGTTCCTGTGAAACGATCCCCTTATTTACGTCCTTTGGGAAAGAGACCCTCATGGTCCAACAGTTTGTTTCAAACGGCTAAGGTGTTATACAAACGCTCAATTTTGTTCATGGTCAAGCCTACGCCTCGAGGGGCGAAGGGGCGTTTTTCAAAGGTCTCAATGAGGGGGAAGACAATGGCCGGATACGTGGGCGCAGTGGACCAGGGGACGACCAGCACCCGATTCATCATTTTTGATCATGCGGGCCGGATAGCGGGTCTGGATCAGAAAGAGCATAAACAGATTTTTGCCAGGCCCGGGTGGGTGGAGCACGACCCTTCTGAGATATGGAAAAACACGCAGGACGTTATTCAGGGCGCGTTGTCCAAGACAGGCATTGGTGGATCTGATCTGGCCGCTATCGGAATAACCAATCAGCGCGAGACCACGGTACTCTGGAACAGACATACGGGGGAGTCCTATGGCAATGCTATCGTCTGGCAGTGTACTCGAACAGACAGGATCTGCAATGATCTTATCCGGGAGCGGGGAATAGACGGTTTCAGGGACAAGACCGGTCTGCCCATCGCAACCTATTTCTCCGGCCCCAAAATCAAATGGATCCTCGAAAACAATCCGGATGCCAGGACTGCTGCCGAGAAAGGGGATGTCTGCTTCGGAACAATGGAGACATGGGTTATCTGGTGGCTGACGGGTGGACCTGAAGGAGGGGCCCATGTGACCGACGTAACCAACGCGAGCCGAACCATGCTCATGGACCTGCGCTCCCTGAAGTGGGATGACGACATATTGCGGATTCTGGGGATCCCGAAACAGATCCTCCCTGAAATCGTCCCCTCCACTGATGCCGATTTTTGGGGCATGACCTCAAACGATGGCCCGGTGGGCGCCAGGATTCCTGTGTGCGGTGCGCTGGGTGACCAGCAGGCAGCGCTTGTGGGTCAGCACTGTTTTGAGGTGGGTCAGGCCAAAAATACCTACGGCACCGGGTGTTTTCTCCTCCTCAATACCGGAACCAAACCTGTGCCGTCAAAACATGGGTTGATTACCACTTTGGCCTATCAGATAAGGGGGCAGGGCCCGGTGTATGCCCTTGAGGGATCCATCGCCATTGCTGGGGCCCTGGTTCAGTGGCTGAGGGACAATCTGGGGATGATTTCCAAGGCCCCTGAGGTGGAAGATTTGGCCAATAGTGTTAAGGACAGCGGCGGCGTTTACATCGTGCCGGCATTTTCCGGTCTCTTTGCACCTTACTGGCGGTCCGACGCCCGCGGGGTCATGGTCGGCCTGACGCGGTACGCCAACAAAAGTCACATTGCCCGGGCGGTGTTAGAGGCCTGTGCCTATCAGACCCGGGATATCGTCGAGGCCATGAATAAGGATTCCGGGGTCAGCCTGACCCACCTCAAGGTGGATGGCGGTATGGTCTATAATGATCTCTTGATGCAGTTTCAGGCGGATACTCTTGCGGTTCCTGTTATCCGGCCCAAGGTAACAGAGACCACTGCGTTAGGCGCTGCCTATGCAGCCGGACTGGCCGTAGGTTTCTGGTCAGGGTTCGAGGAACTGCACAAGAACTGGGCTGCCGATAAGACCTGGGAGCCGGGTATGGCCGAAGAGGACAGGGAAAAGGGATACCGCGGATGGAAAAAGGCCGTGGAAAGAACCTTTAACTGGGTGGAGTGACCCAGGTTTGGAAGGGCTTCGTTGCCTGTCAAGGAATATCGCCGTATGGATGGCACGTCTGATTATTTCGAGACAATCATTATCGGGTGCGGCATTGCCGGCGCTTCAGTGGCCTATTTTCTGGCTGAGCAGGGAATGACGGATATCCTGATTCTCGAGCGAGAGACCCAGCCCGGCTATCACGCCACCGGCCGCTCGGCAGCCGTGCTGGTGGAATTTGACCTGGTGCGGTCCATCCTCCAGTTGAAGTTGTTGGGCGGACGATTCCTGCGCAATCCGCCCCCGGGATTTTCCGAGAACCCCCTGCTTCAGCAGTCCGGGGTCCTCATCCTGTTTCAGGCGCCCCTGTGGGAACAGGTCCTCGTGATGGTGCCGGACCTGAGGCGATCGGGCGTTATGGTTCATGTACTGGACCAGGAAGAGACCGTCCTGAGGATGCCGGTGGTATCGCCTGAGAATTTTGACGGGGCCCTGCTCCTGCCGCAAGACGGACACATCGACGTCAACGAATTGTTGTGGAGTTATCTCAGACAGGCCCGGGGCAGGGGGGCACAGCTCCGATGCAATCAAGAGGTCGTGGACATCACGGTGGAGCGGGGGAGGTGCGTTGGCGTCACTACGAGTTCCGGTGCGTATCGATCCCGATGGGTCGTTAATGCGGCAGGGGCCTGGGCCGGGAAGATCAGAGATATGATTGGTCCTTGGCCGGTTCAACTGACGCCCTATCGCCGCACCATTGTTACGTTCAAGTCTCCTGATGGGTTGCATGTTCAGCAATGGCCCCTGGTGGCGGATTTGAGTCACGACCTCTACTTTTCTCCTGAGTCGGCCGGTCTGATGGCCAGCCCCATGGACCAGGACCCCATGCCCCCCTGTGATGTGCGGCCTGATGAATTAGGGGTGGCGCGAACAATGGAGCGGCTCAAAGAGCTTACTCCGCGACTGGTCCCCAGGTCCATTATCAACAAATGGGCCGGGCTCAGGACCTTTGCGCCGGATCAGGTTATGGTGGTGGGGGAGGATCCGGATGTGAAGGGGTTCTTCTGGCTTTCCGGCCAGGGAGGGGCGGGGATAGAGACGAGTCCGGCCGTCGGGCGGATCGCGGCGGACCTGATCGCAGAAGGGCACACCGACCTTGTGGACGCAAGGGTCTACTCACCGGCGAGATTCAAGAGGTTACAAAGAGCAAGTGACTAAAGTGAACTAAAGTGCCTAAAGTTGAGAACCAGCAATGAGTAACGAGCATCAAGGACCAGAGGTCGGAAAACACACCCTCCCATTCATCCTGTTCATCCAGTCATCCAAACATCCGGTTTCCAGCATCCAGTATCCAGGTTGAATTGCAGGTTTTTCAGTCACCAATCGACAATCATCAATCATCAATCCGAGGAGGTCTCACATGAGCGGCCGGGTCTACAGCCAGTTGCCTACCATATTGACGCCAGAGAGGTATATTCAAGACCGAGGGCCTCTGCCACGGCCTGGTAGGTCAACCTTCCCTTATACACATTGACACCTTTTGCCAGGGCGGTATTGTTCTTTATGGCCTGGGAGATCCCTTCTCCTGCCAGTTTCGTCAGGTAAGGGAGTGTGGCATTCGATAGGGCATAGGTGCTGGTCCGGGGGACGGCCCCGGGAATGTTGGTGACCCCGTAGTGGATAATTCCGTCCACCACATAGACAGGATCCGAATGCCGGGTCGGACAGATGGTTTCACAGCACCCCCCCTGGTCTACGGCCACATCCACAATCACGCTCCCCGGTTCCATCCTCCGAATCATATCCCGCGTCACGAGGCGCGGGGCCTTGGCCCCCTTTACCAGGACCGCGCCGATGAGGAGGTCCGCCCGTTTGACCGCCTCGGCGATGTTGTGAGGATTGGCGCTCAAGGTGGTGAGCCGGCCGTGCAGGACCTGATCCAGATAGCGGAGACGTTCCGCGTCGATATCCAGCACGATCACGCTGGCGCCCATGCCGAGGGCAATCTGGGCGGCATTGATCCCCACCACGCCGGCGCCCAGGATGGTCACATCCGCCGGACGGACCCCGGGCACCCCTGACAGGAGCTTTCCCCGGCCCCCATGGTTCTTTTCCAGGTACTGGGCCCCCAATTGGACCGCCATACGGCCTGCCACCTCGCTCATGGGGGTGAGCAACGGGAGGCTCCCGTCGGCCGACTCCACGGTCTCGTAGGCAATGCCGGTCACGCCGCGCGCCATCATCTCGAGGGCAAGCGCCTTTTCCGCGGCCAGGTGGAGGTAGGTAAACAGTGCGGATCCCTGTTGCATCAGGCGGTATTCGGACGGCTGCGGTTCTTTGACCTTGACAATAATGTCCGCTGCCCATACGGCTTCGGCCTGCTCCACCATGCGTGCGCCCGCCCCGCGATATTCCTCATCCGAAAAACCGCTCCCCTCTCCGGCGCCGGCCTGGACCAGGACATCGTGTCCTGAATCCACGAGCTGCCGGACACCGCCGGGCGTAATGGCCACCCTGTACTCGTTATCCTTCACCTCCTTGGGCAAACCGATGATCATGATCCCCTCCTTGTAAGTGACTAAAGTGGGCTAAAGGGTCTAAAATGCCTAAAGTTTGAAGTTCGAACTTTGGAATATCCAGCATCAGAAACCAGAGGTCAGTGGTCGGAGATCAGAGGTCGGAAATAAGTCTTTTAATTCTTCACTCTTCACTCTTCAATTATCAATTACAGACGGTATCCGGCAACCAGTAGCCAGCAACCAGCAACCAGAGCCAAGTTTAATACAAGCTGCGAGTTTATCCAAAAAGGGACGTCTTAATCAAGGCTAATCCGATTCACTGGTTGATAGAGGCAGGGTCTGTGCTTATAATAACTATTCAAGATGATGCCGATACTTGACAGACCAGGGCCTCTGAATGCACTCTGACCCAATTCAGAGAGATCCTGCTAAGGGAACATATGTGGAAAGAGGGATGTTTATCGGATTGAGGGGAATTTTTGATGAATGGGGCAGAAGAGGACCGGACCCATATTATTCTCGACAGCATTGCTGAAGGCGTCTTTACGGTAGACGCCGAGTGGAAGATTACCTCGTTCAATCGAGCTGCTGAAAAGATTACAGGAATCAAGCGGTCTGAGGCTGTTGGTAGACATTGCCGGGATGTGTTTAGGGCAAGTATCTGCGAGAGCCGCTGCGCGCTTCGTCAGACCATGAAAACGGGCAAGCCGATTGTCAACCAGGCCGTTTTTATCATCAATTCCGAAGGCGATCTGGTCCCGATCAGCATTTCAACGGCGCTTCTTAAAAATGATACCGGCCAGGTTGTTGGCGGGGTGGAGACCTTCAGGGACCTGAGCGTGGTGGAGGAACTGAGAAAAGAACTGAAGGGTCGACATTCATTTCTTGACATCATCAGCAAGAACAGTGAGATGCAACGCCTTTTCAGACTGCTGGAGCAGGTTTCTGAAAGCAGCGCCACCGTTCTGCTCGTGGGTGAGAGCGGTACGGGCAAGGAGCTGTTTGCAAAGGCCATTCATTCTCTCAGCATGAGAAAGGAAGGCCCCATGGTAACGATCAATTGTGGGGCACTGCCGGATAACCTGCTCGAGTCGGAACTCTTTGGATACAAGGCCGGGGCCTTTACCGACGCCAAAAAGGATAAGCCGGGCCGTCTGGCCCTGGCGGAGGCAGGGACGGTTTTTTTAGACGAAATCGGCGATATTTCCCCGGCCCTTCAGGTTCGGCTGCTCAGGGTGTTGCAGGACAAGGTGTATGAACCTCTCGGCAGCACCCAATCTGTGAAAGCGAATGTGCGGATTGTTGCGGCAACCAACCGGGATCTGGAAAAACTGGTGAGCGATGGCGTTTTCAGACAGGACTTGTACTACCGCATCAATGTGGTCAAGCTGGTCCTGCCCCCCCTGAGAGAACGTAAGGAAGACATCCCGCTCCTGATAGATCATTTTATCCGCAAGTTCAATCGACTCAACGGCAAGGAGATTCAAGGCCTCTCGCCGGATGTGCTTCCCCTGCTGATGTCTCATGAATTTCCAGGGAATATCCGTGAACTGGAAAACATTATCGAATACGCGACGGTTGTCTGCAAGGACCTTCTGATTGGGATCGAGCATCTCCCCGACCATTTTCGACAGGACCTGGAGTGCATGCCTGCATCGGCTTCAGGGCAGGGGGCCCGGAAAGGGGCCTCCTGGCCGGAAATGGAGCGTAGCTTTGTATATGAGACACTCCGAAGGAACAACTGGAACCGATCGGCCACGGCCGATGAGATGGGGATTCATACCACCACCCTCTGGCGTAAGATGAAGCGTCTGAATATCGAGGGGCCATCAAATAGGTG
The DNA here is from genome assembly GCA_964409475.1 of uncultured Desulfobacteraceae bacterium. GTDB lineage: Bacteria > Desulfobacterota > DSM-4660 > Desulfatiglandales > Desulfatiglandaceae > AUK324. The sequence continues at coordinate 8,831 of CAYPDL010000117.1, forward strand.
AAGGCGCAAGGCGCAAGGCGTAAGGTGGTTGAGCGGTTCAGCTGCTAAGCTGTTGAGCTGTTGAGACGTGCACCCGCTTATCAGCCATCAGCCATCAGCCATGAGCCACACGGCGCAAGGCGTAAGGGATTCGACCAAAAAGCGGAACCTTCGCCGTCAACTCAACAACCCCAATAAACTCAATGAACGCCCATCCAGCATTTCCCTTGACGACGGTAATTGCAATCCTGCAATTTCGGGGAGGCTGTGATTGCGAAGATGAAAGGGGGGGGTGTCATCGAATTCCATGCCTTTGCCGTTCCAATCGGGGCGACGTCAGTAAATTCAGGGCCCACGCGTTTGTGTCATAGGCTTGGCATGTCTGGCACAAAAGATGCTTGACATAGGTACGGATAATCCCTACCTTACCCCCATTGCGCAAGCAAGGAGACCGATGCGGTCTTGAATTATTCAACGTGAGGAGGATTGTCTCAGATGCAAAAAGGAAGAATCGCCATACCCAGTATGGCGCCAGGCGGTCTCGACGGTGAACGGTCGGGACATTTCGGCCACTGCGACGTATTTACGTTTGTGGATGTAGAAGATGGGGAAATCACTCAGGTGACGACTATTCCCAACGAGAGTCATGTGCAGGGGGGCTGCATGGTCCCCGTGAATCTGCTGGCAAGCCACAAGGTCAATGCCCTGATCGTTGGAGGGATCGGTATGCGGCCTCTGATGGGATTCAAACAGGTCGGGGTGGATGTGTATCATGATGCGGTCAGGCCTCAGATCCGGCCGGTGGTGGAGGATTTGATCAGTGGAAATCTGCCCATGATCAGTGACGATCAGGTCTGTGGCGGGGGCGGCGGCGCTGTTCACTAATCTCAATAGTAACTGCTCAATATCCTGTGGCTAAAAGGCTGACGCCTGAACTCCGAATAAGGCTAAAAGGCTGACGCCTGAACTCCGAACAGGGAATTTACCCGTAAGGGTTTTACTCGCTGAATATTGAGATAATAGCTATCACTTAGGCAATAAGAGGTCTATTTCGATGGATAAAGGGAAACCGGTCGACGATGTGTATCAGATGCTCTCTGAATCGGGATATGCTGACAAGGCCATTGAATACTTCCAGGCCAAGGAGAATTTTGGCGTTATCGAGGATGCGGATCAGGTAACGGATCTCACGGGCCCCTGTGGCGACACCATGAAGATCTCTCTGAAAGTAGATGGCGATAAGATAAATGACGCCAAGATCCAGGTCCTCGGCTGCCCAGGAGCCGTGGCCTCGGGGTGCGCCCTGGTCAGTCTTGCAAAAGGGAAGACCCTGCAAGAGGCCGCAGATATTGATCTGGATGCGCTCTATCGGGAACTGGAAAAGATGCCCGATCAAAAGGTCCATTGCGCCCGCCTGGCTCTCAAAACTCTGCAGAAAACCTTGGAAGAGTACCAGGGACAGCAGGTGAAAAAGAGAGCCATCGGAGACAAATAGAAAGGAACAACATGAAAATTGCCGTAACGTCAACAGGAACCGACATTGATTCTGAGGTGGATCCCCGGTTTGGAAGGGCCGCTTATATTATCATTGTTGATTCAGAAACGTTTGAATTCGAGACCCTGGATAACAAGGAAAATGTGAACGCCCTGAAGGGGGCCGGCATCCAGGCGGCCGGGGCCGTCAGCAAGAAGGGAGCGGATGTATTGCTGACAGGCTTTTGCGGGCCCAATGCCTTTAAGGCAATGAATGCGGCTAAGATCAAGGTGGCCAATGATGCCAAGGGAACGGTCAGAGAGGCGGTTCAGGCATACCTCGATGGAAGGCTGCCGCTGGCCGATGCGGCAAATGTGGAAGGGCAGTGGTAACAAGGAGGCGACATGCCTATTTATGAATTTGAATGTCTTGATTGCGGACGTAACACCGAGATCCTGATGGCCAGTAATGAGACGGAACTGGTGGTCTGCGGGAATTGCGGGGGCCGGAACCTCAAGAAGCTGTTGTCCGCACATGCCGCCGTCAGTCCCACTGGGAGATTTCCCACGAATCCCGCGGATCGATGCTGCGGCAGCGAGGGACCTCCGTCTACATGCGCAGGTCCCGGGAGTTGCTGCGGCAGGGTGTGAGTGGGTCCTCCTTTCTTTGCGCGCTATATCCCAACTCGGGGGCATGGCCCGTTGCTGATTCTGCATCGGGATGCCTTGGAGCGTGGCAGGCTGTTTCCAGCCCTTTGACAACCTGCCTCTTTCCCTTTTCTGGGACTCTGCCAGTGTCGCGGCCTTCGGACCGCAACGACAAGGTTTCGGAGAGAACCGATAACGTCTATTATTCCTCCTGCCCCTTGCGATGGTTATCGTGTGAAATTCCCAGCGAATTTCACTCGAATTGAAGAACGTGGTCCACGGGGGCAGCTCCGGAAGATGTTGCCGGGGCCATATCTGAATGCTAATCCTGAACAGGAATTTTTCTGTCTTTCCCGGTATGCTACGCACCACTATATTGGTTGAAAGGAGGTGGGAGAAGTCTGTTTCAGTTCGGCAATAGGGGGATTGAGACATCTGTTAACCTTTTGGCGCCAAGGAGGAGAAGCATGAAAGAGATGAACAGAAGGGATTTTCTAAGGAATGTTGCCATTGGCGGCGCGGTCCTGGGTTTGGGAAGCGCGGTCCTGAGCAAGCCCTTGAAGGCCCTTGCAAGCGGGCAGCACGACATCGGCCAGTGCAAGAACGTAAGGGTGAGATGTATTTCGGAATTAGGGTGGTTCGATACCAAAAAGCTCGTCGGCCAGATGAAGGCGGCCGGCGGGGGAAAGACAAACCAGTGGATCATCCCCTGGGATCCCAAGAATGCCGCCGGCAGTTGTACGCTGATCGACATGGAAACCCTCGATGGGCGTCACCATAAGTTTCTTTTAGACACCGGCTGGAGCAGGGAGTACATGGATGAAGCCTTCAAGAGGGAAGGCATCGATAAGATGCTCAAGAACGGCGACATAGAGGCCCTCGTCATCAGCCATGAGCATCTGGATCACTACTGGGGCCTGGAGACGACCCTCAAGTACAATCCCGATATAAAGATCATCATTCCCAGCACCTTCTACCCTGAAGGGATGTTCTATCTGAGGGGGACCGAGTATATCGTGCCCGACGCCAAGAATAAGATCCCCCATCGCGGTGAATTGGTTCAATGCAAACCCGGAGAGGTCAACAAGCTTTACGACGGGTGCGCCGTGGTTGCCTTTGATCTGCCCATTGTCATCCGTGTCCGAGGGGAGCAGTCCCTCTACTTCAACGTGAAGGACACGGGAATGGTCTGTGTGACCGGATGCTGCCATCAGGGCATATTGACCTTTGCGGACTTCGCACAGGAGAAGATCGTCGGCGGCGACAACATGTATGGGGTGTATGGCGGCCTCCATATTGCGCCCTTTGGTCCGGTACAGCCCGAACGGGAATACCTTATTACCGGTATGGCCAAATACAATTTCAAGAAAGTGGCCTGCAATCACTGTACGGGTCTGGCCGCTGTCGAGAAGATGGTTCAGCTTGGATATCCTTTAGTGAAGGGAACGGCCCGTTACGGGTCCAAGAGCAATCTTTATGTGGGCAACGGAGACGAGGTTCTTTTTGGTTGATGCCGACAGAGATGGTTCCATCCACATTGTGCCTCAATAGACGCAGGGACTGGGTCCAACGCCAGTCCCTGCCTTGCGAATGCAACCTGCTTTAGTCATTTCTTTACGCCCAAAATTCGATTTGAAGTAACACTTTAGGCATGTGAAAAAGGCCGGTGGGGGTCTCTTTCCCAAAGGACGC
>CAYPDL010000118.1:0-12521 GCA_964409475.1 uncultured Desulfobacteraceae bacterium
GTTTTGGTTATTTTGACATTCCGATTTTGATCATTGTTTCGGATTTCGTGCTTCGAATTTCTTGACCGAAAATCCGGGTTTTCGATCAGACACTAAATACGCTTCGGAACAGGCAGGGGAGACAGAGGCTAAAGAGTTACAACATATCGAGATGGTGAAGGAACAGCTATTAAGGAGGGCAGCATGGATAAGAACCAAATCGCACAAATAATCCGGAGAAGACTGAACCTTGAAGACCGGGACTGGTCTGTGATTGAAAAAAATCCTAAATTTCAAAGGCTGTTTCAAAACGCAATTGAAGCATCGAAATACAGGCTGGTTGCCGAAGTGATCGAATCGAAAGGGTGCCACTCAGGGCATATCGTTGGTCAAAAGTTGATTTTTGATAATTCAGGCAATCTGCTCACCAAAGAGAATCCGGATCGGATATGTTCCTTTCTGATGCCGAATTTGACGGTGCTCATCAATGCGTTCTTCGAAAACTTTATGAACGGGCGCAATCCGAATGAGGTCATGTTCAACACCACCGGCTGTTTCGATACAGGCCCTTCTTGCGGCGGGTGGGGGCATGTCGTTATTAGAATGAAGGCGGAGTTAATTTCGGGATAATAGACACCATGACTGTAACTTCTCTGCAACTCGCGGAGAAGTTGCAGCCTGGAGACAATTCCTTCCTTGTATCACGCCCCCAACCTAAACGCATCAACAGCGCATCCCCCTTTTCTTGGGGCCGAGGTGGTTTTGTTCCACCTGGTAGGCCATTTCCACCCACTCGCAGAGGAGGGACCGGGTGTCTCTGGGGTCGATGATGTCCTCGATGCCGAAGGCCTCGGCCGTTCGGAATGGGGAGGAGATGGTCCGGTAGGTCTGCTGGAGTTTTTCGAGGCAGGCCTGGGGGTCGTCCGATGCCTCGATCTCCCTCCGGTGGGCCGCATAGACGCCCCCCTCCACCGGGATATTGCCCCACACGGCCGACGGCCAGGCATACCGCCAGCTCAGGCGCAGGCCGCTCTTCTGGGCCCCCCCGGCCACGCCGAAGCATTTGCGGAGATATACCACGGCCATGGGGACGGTGGCCTGTATGATGGCGAAGCTGGCCCGCACCCCCTTCCGGATGGTCCCCTGTTCTTCGCTCTGTTTTCCGACCGTAAATCCGGGTTGATCCGGGAGGTTGACAATGGGGAGATGAAAGGTGTCGCACATGTCGATGAATCGCTGGAATTTTTCCGCCACATCGTAGTTGAAGGAGCCCCCCAGGAAGTTGGGGTCGTTGGCCAGGACCCCCACCGGGTAGCCGTTGAGCCGGGCCAGGGCCGTGATCTGGGACCGGCCCTGGTACCTGCCGATCTCAAAGATGGAGTCCCTGTCCAGAACAAGCCCCAGGATCTTTCGCATGTCATAGGGCTTCCGGTTGTCCCTCGGGATGATGGAGAGGAGGTCCTCCTCCCGACGCCCCGGATCATCCTGCTCCGCATGCCGGCGCAGGGGCATTGCCCAGACATTGGAAGGGAGATAGGAGAGAAAGCGCCGGGCCTGATTCAGGGCATCGGCTTCATCCACCGCGTCATTGTCCACCACGCCCGTGAGCCTCGTGTGAAGCCGGTACCCGCCCAGTTCCTCCTTGGTCATCTCCTCCCCGAAGGCCGACTTGACCAGGGGCGGGCCTCCCACAAAGACATGGGCCTTTTCCCGCACCATCACGGAGAAATGGCTCTGGACCATATACAGGGCCCCCAATCCCGCAACGGACCCAAACCCCGCCGAGACCACCGGGATTTCGGACATGACCTCCACCCGGTCCTGGGCGCACTCATCCCCGGAGCTGGGGAGTTCGGTGTAGCCGATCTCAAGGATCTCTCGGATGGACCCGCCCGCCCCCTCGATGAGCCGCACCATGGGGAGCCTGAGGGACCGGGCCATCTTGACAAAGTAGGCCCCCTTGCTCTTGTACATCCTGCCCACGGATGCGCCCTTGATGGTGAAATCATCACCATGAATCGCGGTCCTCCTTCCGTCAATCCTGCCGATCCCCATCACAAAGGGACAGGGGACGAGATCCAACAGCCGGGCCTGGTCCTGCTCGTCGTAGGTGGGGACGCCCGCCAGGACCCCTCGCTCGCGAAAGGTCCCAGGGTCGCACAAGGCATCGATCCGCTCCCGGACTGTCATTTTGCCATGGTCATGCTGCTTCGCAACATTCTCTTCGCCGCCCAATCGATAGGCAATCTCTTTTCGTCTTTCGAGTTCTTCTATTTCACGCCGCCACATGGCGTTTCTCCCATTTGCCAGGAAAATAGGTTTTCAACCACGAATCACACGAATGACACGAATAGGGGAAAGGCCCGCTTATCCTGTGACATAGGCTTGTAGCGGAGTTGTTGGGTTTCGCTCTGCCCAACCGAACCTACAGATCAATCATGCAATCATCCGGCAATCCCGCCGACGGGATTTCCGCTTCGCCACAACCAGGACCCATCGGCCATCGGCCATGAGCCATGAGCTATCAGCTATTATCCAGCATCCGATCCTAAAACTTCGTGGGCCAGTTGGCGAGCCGGTGTTGGCCGATGCCTCTGTCCCTGGAATCGCGGATAATGTGCAATACCTCGATCAGATACTTCCGGGTATCCCTCGGATCGATCACGTCCTGGAGGTAGTAGGCCCCTGCTGCCGGATAGGGATTCGACTCGCCGATCATGGTTTCCAGTTGCTGTCGACGGGTTTCTTCGGACTGGTTGCCATAGACCACGTCTGCCGCGATCTCCGGATCCATGAACCCGATCTCGGCCGTGGGCCATGCGGCAATGAAATCCGGACCGGCCCCCGGACCGCACATATTCATACAGGCCTTTCCATAGCTCTTGCGGATGATGATGCTGATCTTGGGGACGGTGACCTGGAAGAGGGCCTGCTGGGCCTGCACCACCTTGGCCCCCACCTTTTTCCGCTCCGCTTCCTTGCCCACCAGGTGGCCGGGCGTATCGTGCAGAAATATCAGCGGCATATTGTAGGAATCACACAGGCAGAGAAAGCCCGTCAGCTTGTCCAGGCCGTTCACATCCATGGCCCCCGCGTTTTTCGCCGGGTTGTTGGCGACGATCCCCACCGCCTCGCCGTTGATGCGGGCCAGACAGGTGATGAGCATGGGGCCGAACTCGGGCTTCAGCTCCAGGTAGCTGCCCTGATCCACCAGGCAGGCGATCACAGGGTGCATGTCATAGGTCTTTTTTCTGTCGCCGGGGACCAGGGTCAGGATGGAACTCATCAGGTCCTGACCGTTTCGGGGCGCCGGCCTCAGTGGGGGGAGTTCGCCGCTGTGGTCCGGGAAATAGGTCAGGACCTCCCGGATCATCTGAAGGCAGGCCTCGTCGTCTTCCACCACCCGGTCGGTCATGCCGGTGATGCGGGAATGGACCTCCCAGCCCCCCATGTCTTCACCCGAAAAGGTCTGGCCCACGGCCCGGGCCAGTGCACGGGGACCGGAGACAGAGAGGGCGCTCCCCTTCACCTGGATGACGATATCGGCCAGGGAGGCCTGGAAATCGGGTATGCCGTAGCACTCCCCCATGGCGGCAAAGATAAAAGGCTGTTCCCGGAAATGGGTATAGGCCGGGGCCAGGGTGTCCACGCCGCCGCCTGAGAGGGAGCAGAATTCCCTGGCCCCCTGGCAGTCCGGCATCCTGGCGCCCCCCGACTCGCCCAGCCAGATGAGCGGCGCCTTGACCTTTTCCTTGACCTGCGCCTTGAACTGAAGGGTCTTTTTCAGGTTTGTCTCCGCATTGGTGGATGCCAGGACCGTGAAGTCGTTGGCAATCACCGCCACCCGCCTTCCCTGGATCCTTCCGTAGCCGCAGATCACGCCGTCCGCAGGCGTCTTGTCTGCCATGCCGGGGGCCGCGGAATGGGCAAGGAGGCCCATCTCAAGGAACGATTCTCTGTCTAAGAGCCCGTCGATCCGCTCCCTGGCCGTGAGCCGGCCCCTGGCGTGCTGCCGCTGCACCTTGTCCGGACCGCCCATCTGGAGGGCCTGCCGGCGCTTTTCTTTGAGTTGTTGAAGGGAGGTTTCGATATCCATTGCTATTCTGGGTCCTGGGTATGCGGGTTTTGGTTGCTGTCCCCTGCGCATCAGAGACTATTTGACCTGGGTGATTTTCTCAAAAGGACGGCCGACGCCAGCCCAACTACGATGACCGCCAGCCCGATGCCCCTGACGCCCCACCATGGCAGACCCAGGCAAAGCCCCCCGAGGAACAGGGCTGCCCTGAGCCAGAAGGGTGCTCTGCCGAACCAGGGCAGATACCCTTCGAGGGAATAACTGATGCTGACCACCGAACCGCACACCAGAACAAAGCTGGCGATAATGTTCCAGGCGGATCCATGGAGCAGGATGGCCGGGTTCAGTACAAAGAAAAAGGGGATAAAATATTTCACAAAGCCGAACTGCATGGCCTTGAATGCGGTCTTCATCGGATTCGCGCCTGCCAGCCCGGCCCCTGCAAAGGCGGCGAGGGCCACGGGCGGGGTGATGTAGGATGCCATGCCCCAGTACATGATGAAGAGATGTACCGACAGGGGATAGAGGCCGCTTTTGACCAGGGCCGGGGCCAGGATGAGGGCCAGGAAAACATAGCAGGCGGTGATGGTCATTCCCATTCCCAGGATAAAGCTGGTAAAGGCCCCCAGGATCAGGAGGAGGGCGATGTTGCCGCCGGCCAGGGCGATGATCTCGCTGGAAAAGGAATGGGCGACGCCTGTCAGGGACAAGGCCCCGATAATGGACCCGATGGCGCAGAGGAGGGCCACCAGCTCTGTCAGGACCTTTCCCACCGATTCGACGAACGCAACAAGCTTTTTCCAGGTGAGCCGGGTTTCGCTGCGGAAATTGCAGGCGATCAGGAGGATCAGGCTTGCCCAGAAGGGGGCCAGGGTTTCCCAGTGGAGATAGAGGAGGGCCCAGATCAGAAAGATCATGCCGGCGACATAGAACCAGCCCTCTCCGATGGTGGCCTTGACAGAAGGGAGTTCTTCTCTTGGGAGGCCCTTAAGGTCGGTCTTGGCTGCATAGGCGTCGATCTGGAGAAAGAGCCCCCCGAAATAGAGGAGCGACGGGACAACGGCCGCGATGCAGATGGCGCTGTAAGGCATGGCTAAGAATTCCGCCATGACAAAGGCCGTGACGCCCATGATCGGGGGCATCAGGACCCCGCCCGTGGAGGCGGCTGCCTCGATGGCCCCGGCATAATGGGGCGGATATCCGGTCCGTTTCATGGCCGGGATGGTCATGGCCCCGGTCGTCAGGACATTGGAGATGGCACTGCCGCTGATGCTGCCGAAAAAGCCGCTGGCCACGATGGACATCTTGGCAGGCCCTCCTCTGAGATGCCCCAGCATGGCGGTTGCCAGATCCAGAAAGAACTTGCCACCCCCGGTGGCCTGAAGGGCCACGGCAAAGACCATGTAGCCGATGAGGATGTTGCCCACCACCTTCATGGGAAGACCGGTCACCCCCTCGGTGCCCATGGTGAAAAAACCCACCAGCCGTCTCAGATCGCATCCATACCCCTCCAGGAGTCCGGGCATGTGCTGGGCATACAGGGCATAGGTCGTGAAGAAGAGGCAGATCAGAGCGAAACTGATGCCGCCGGCCCGCCGGGCGGCCTCCAGGACCATGACCATCAGGATGAGACCCAGGACATACATCTGGACGGGAGGGATGATCTCCCACCCCTCCTGCACGATCTTGAGGGCATTCAAGAAGAGATACATGGGCCCGACAAAACTCAATATGGCAAAGAGGAGATCGTACCAGGGCACCTTTTGATGGATAAGGTCTTTCCTTATAGGCGAAATCAGGAAAAGCAGGGGAAGAAAGATCGCAATGAGCAGATAATAGTAGGCATCGCCAACCAGGACACCCAGAAACTCGAAGTGAAAGAGCTGGTAGATGGCCAGGAGGATTCCGCTCAGGGAAAATCCGATAAATATCCACTGCAACGGGCCGGAAAGCGTCCGGTACCGGTTGACGGAGGGCGTTTTTTCAGGCGTGTTCACTGTGGTCATGGAAGTGTCCTTGGAAGATCGTGCCTGCGAGGCGTCCTTGTGCGTTTTCATGGAGGAGAGGTCCGAACCCTCTTTTCAGGTATGGCCTATGATCCGGCGTCTCCCCGGACAGGATTCTATCCATACGCGCAGGACATTCTCTACGCAGGCAGACAGATCTTCGCTATGGAATGTCGCGTGTCTGAAACATCCCGCAGTCTTTATTGACCCTTTTTCCATGTCTCCATTCGGGCCTTTTCCGTAGCGAGAAGTTGGGCCTGTCTTTTTTCGTGCTTCTCGGTCCAGACGCCGGCCTCCTTGAACCATTTGATGGCGCCAGGGTGGTAAGGGCTCAGAAAATGACCGGTTTCCAACGCCCCCTCTCTGGTCCATTCTTTTAAGGAGGGATGCATGGCGCTGTAAATGTCGTACCCGTTCCATATGCCCTTGGTGAGTTTATACACGACGTCTTCGCCCAGGACCGGATAGCAGACCAGCCCGTAATAGTAGGAGGCGATCAGGGCCGGGTGCTCGGGCGAGACCCCGGCGCCCGTTTCCGCCTTATAGGGCATGAGATAAGGACAGAAATCGTTCAGGCGCTTCCAGCCTTCCTTGTCTTCCGGAGGGGCCGGAAGCCAGTGGATTCCATGGGGAGATGCGGCCAGTTCGACCGCATTGGAAGAACTCACGAGACAGTGGGCCGTATCGGCCGAGCCGTCGATGACCGCCTTCCACGCAGCCCCCCAGCTCGAAACATGGACGGTCTTGACGTCGCCCCACCCAAGCCCGCCAAAGGCCAGGTAGCCCTCGTGGAGCGCCTTGCAGGCTGGACTGGCAGGGATCAGGGTGACCCGCTTGCCTTTTAGATCGCCAAGCGTCTTGATTCCGGCATCGCCCCGAACCATCATCCCAGCGATAGCCCCTGTGGGGCAGCCATACACCAGCCGCAGGGGCTGGGGTCCCCAGTCCTTGGCGGAAAAATCCCCCAATCCCATCATGGCATAATACTGGCCCGCGCCCGTAAACAGGGACAGTTGCATCATGCCTTCTTTGAGCGGAAGGATCTTTGCCTTGTCCGTCCCTGCAGGGACGACCTTCACCTTGATGTCTTCGTTTTTCTTGATGGCCTCCATGAGCCCCATGGAGGTGGCGTAACCGGTGGATCCCACCGAATAGGTGGTGCAGCTCAGGAGTTTAGGGGTTTCTTTTGCCAGTGAAGGGCCCGGAAGTGCAACAGCAAGACCGATGGCCACACATGTGAAAATCATTGCCGAGATCAACAATCTGGTTTTCATTGTCCTTTCTCCTTTTCTCTCAGGTTAATGGTGAATCAATGGGGCCCCTAAGATTCTTCACCTCCTTTTCTGAATTGCGCATCACGTTTCACCCAGGGTCATTGAGAAATGACCTATTTTTGTTCATACTGTTTTTCAAAGAGCGGCGTTTTTCGAGTTTCCCTTGGCAGTTCTCCTTCGGGTACCAACTCGATGCGGGGCCTGATCTTTATCCTGTCGTGGAGGGCCGTGGCGATCCGTTGCTCGAGATTCGGCAGGTCCGCCCTGCTGATGCCCTTGGCGTGTTCGATCTTTATGTGGAGAGGCGGAACGACCCGGGGGGGCCTTTCATTCAGGACAATCCGCATTTCTCCGGTAACCTCCGGGGTAAAACCGGCAATAATGTCCTTGACCGCAACCGGATAGACATTGACCCCCTTGACGATCAGCATGTCGTCGGCCCGGCCAATGAGTCTGGCCCGCTTCCCTTTGAATCCGCAGGCGGGACACTCCTTTGTAAAAATCTGGACCACGTCGCCATAGGCATATTTGACTGCAGGACAGGCCTCCCGTTCCAGGGAGGTGATGACCATTTCGCCTACGGCGCCGTCCACATCCGAATCGACCGGTTCCTTGGTGATGGGATCCACCAGGTCGTCGTAACTGGTACAGACGTCCGGGGCTACGGCATGGAGCCCCTGATATTCATCCGAATCGCATGAGATGCCCATGCAGTTGCCGCAGGGTGACCAGTAGTCCCATGCCCTGCACCCGTAGGCCGATTCGAGACGGTTTTTGATGTCCGGGATGGCGATGCCCACCTCTCCGGTGGTCAGCAACCCCTTGAGTCGGAAGGCCTCCACCGATTTCTTCAGGACCTTGGGGGACTTCCCCACCAGGAACTCGGCAAGGGACGGGGTGCAGGCCAGATAGGTGGGCCGGGTCAGTTCGATGAACTGGAGAAGAAGATCGGTCCCGGCCCTTGCGTCGATGTCGATCGGGAGGGCCCCCAGCCATCTGAGTCCCCAGAGGGTCATGGTGGTGGCATAGATGCCGAGGGCAAAGAAGAAGACAACCCGGTCTCCCTTGCCGACCCCTGCCATTGAGAGCCGATGGCCCAGATGACGGCCGACAAAATTGATATCTTTTTCTGTAAAGGTGTAGCTGAAGGTGGGGGTTCCGGTCGTGCCGGAGGTGGTCCCTGTCAGGTACAGATCCTCGACCGGGGCGCAGAGGTGAAGACCGAACGGGTGGCCGTATTTTTGAAGGGATTCTTCGGCGCTCCTTCTCTCATCGTCTTTGACCATGAAGATGGGGAGCCGCCGCAGGTCCTCTATAGTGTGGATGTCGGCGGGTTTCGCCCCGGCGTCATCGAATTTCTGCCGGTAGAATTCGGAAGACCGGTAGCAGTATTCCAGTTGCCGGGTCAGTTTTTTCTCCTGGTATTGGCGTATCTCTTCCTGCGACATCGTGTTGAGTTCGGGGGTTAGATAAAAATCTCGTTTCACATCAGGCCCTCCTTGATACCAGCAGCGATTGCTGTTTGGATTTTTCCACAATGGTGGCGCTGACATCCTGGATGTGCTGAAAACAGTTCTGGCCGGCCCCATCGAAGTCCTTGTCCCTCAAGAGCGCCAGGATCTTGCGGTGTTGGCCCAGCGTCTTCTCGACCATGGGGGCCGTGGCCACCACATTCTCGAAAAACGAGACAGACAGATCCACAATGATCTTGTGCATCAGGATGACGATCGGGTTCTTCGTCAGTTCCGCCAGCAGGGTGTGGAATTCAAAGTTGGTACGGAGCCTCTCGCTGCTCTCGTTGTTTTTGAAATGGGCCTCTGCCTTTTCGATATTCCGGGCCAGGCGGTCACAGTCTTGCAGGGTCATCTTTGCGGGGATCATTTCGCTCAATATTTCCCTTTCAAGGCATGCCCTGACCGTGGCCAGATGGGGAAAGGTTATGTTGGTCATCCTGAGGGCGTTTCCTGTCTGGCTGACCACGGCGTCCAGGTTCATTTTTTTGACATAGGCGCCCCCGCGACTCCCCTGCCTGACCTCAATCATGCCGAACTGCTCAAGGGATCGGATGGCCTCGCGGACCGTGACGCGGCTGACCCCGAAGATCTCTCCCAGTTCCTTTTCAGAGGGGAGCTTGTCGTCCGGCTGAAGGTCTCCCCGGAATATGGCCTCCAGGACCTGGTTCACAATATGTTCATACATTCGGTTCTGTTTGATCTTCTCGAACATCGGCGGCTACCTCTGTGGAGACGTTGAAATATCGTAACATTTTAGCCTCTTGATAGAAGGCGGGGCAACATGACAGGGCCGTGGGGGGGAAAGAGACCCCCACTGGCCTTTTTCACATGCCTAAAGTGTTACGAAATATCAATATGTATATTAGACTAACATTTATATGTCAAGAGATTTTTTATTCCGAAGAGGGCCTTGAAATCGGGGCTGTCTTCGGATAGGTTGAAACCTGTTGAGGGGCTCGCGCTCCTCAACCGTTAGTGTCTCGGCTCCCGAAAAACCGGACGCCGTGTTTGAAGCCTTCGTCTGAATCTGGTATACTTACCGGGTAGGCGTTCACAGGTTCAGGTTGAGGGTTCAAGGTTCAGGGTTAGGGACAGGGGCAAACCACCTCACCATGGAACAGCCGCATGCGTAAAGGACGCAGGGCGTCCAGGGGATGCGTTCCCACGCAGAGCATGGGAACGAGCAACGGGGGGAACGATTCACCAAACATGTAAGCAGTTGATTCCGTAGGCCATTTGTTGCAAGGGTGAACGAGGGATCTGCCAGCCGTAGGACGGCGCGGGGGGCTTTTCATGGGATTGGATATTGACCGGAAATTTGAGGCCATTGAAGACGTCCGGAAGGGGTTTGAAGGTGTCGGGTATGTCTGCAGCCGGCAGATTGCCACGACCCTCTATCTGGCCCATCACCTGCAAAAACCGATCCTCGTGGAGGGGCCTGCGGGCGTGGGGAAAACCGAGCTTGCCAAGGCCGCGGCCGCGTATGTGGAGATGCCGTTGATCCGGCTTCAGTGTTATGAGGGGCTGGATGAATCCAAGGCCCTGTACGAGTGGAAATATGGCAAGCAGTTGCTCTACACCCAGATCCTCAAGGATAAACTGGCCGACCTGCTGGAGGGGACGGACGGGCTGGCCGACGCCGTGGCCAGGGTGCACCAGTACGACGACATCTTCTTTTCTGAGCGTTTTCTGGCGCCTCGGCCTCTCTTACTGGCCCTTCAGGAGAAGGAGGGGGCTGTTCTTTTGGTGGATGAGGTGGACAGGTCGGACCAGGAGTTCGAGGCCTTTCTGTTGGAGGTCCTGTCGGATTTCCAGGTCTCTGTCCCGGAACTGGGTACGATCCATGCGGTCTCCAGGCCCTATGTATTTCTCACCAGCAACAATACCCGGGAGATGAGCGAGGCCCTCAAGCGCCGGTGTCTTCATCTCTATATCCCGTTCCCCGATGCCAGACTGGAGCGGGAGATCGTACGGGTGCGTGCGCCGGGCGTGCCGGAGCGGCTCAGGGCCCAGTTGGTCGCCTTTGTGCAGCAGCTCAGGGAACTGGACCTGAAAAAGGTCCCTTCGGTCAGCGAGACCATTGACTGGGCCAGGGTCCTGATGATCCTCAATGCACGGGACCTGGGCCCGGATCTGATCAGAGACACCCTCAATATCATCTTGAAATCTGAGGTGGACATTGAGATGGTAGACCGACGTCTTTATGAGATGGCCGAGAAGGCCGTTCGTTAGATCGGGGGAGCAGGGGATGGAACACGTCCTGTGCGATCTGATCGTGGCCCTGAGGGGGTCGGGGGTACGGATATCGCCGTCTGAAACCATGGACGCCTTGCAGGCGGCCTCGCTTGTGGGCCTTCAGGAGAGGAGCGTCCTGCGCGATGCGCTGTCTGTGGCCTTGGCCAAATCCCGGGCTGAAAAGGAGATCTTGGCGGCCTGTTTTGACCAATTTTTTTCATTGGACGGGTTTGTTGCTCCCGGCGTCGAATCACCTCCGGTTTCCTCTGCTGCGGCCCCCGACCGCCTCGATTCCCCGCTTGCCCGGATGCTCCTCTCCGGCGACCCGGCGGGTCTCTCCATGGCCATGCGGGAGGCCGCAGACAAGGCGGAAATCACCGGCATTTTCTTTTTCACCCAAAAGAGCCTCTATATACAAAGGATCCTCCGGGGCATGGGTTTGGAAGGGCTGGACCGGGATATCCTGCGGCTTTCAAGGGAGGACGGGGAGGCGTCTCAGCAAAAGGCGGGGGCGTTGAGGGCCGGGAAGGAGTTCTTATTTGAGCAGGTGAGGGATTTTGTGGAGCGGCAGTACGCCATGTATGCGGCATCGGCACGGGAAGCGATCATGGATCGATACCTGCGGGAGATGAAGCTTTCCAACCTGGAACAGCGGGATTACGAGCGGATGCATTGCATCATCCAAAGAATGGTGAAATCCCTCAACGACGCCCATTCCAGACGAAAAAGGGGGGCCCGGCGGGGCATACTGGATCTGAAAAAGACCCTCAGAGAAAACATCGCCTTTCAGGGGCTGATTTTTGCCCCCCGCTGGAAGGCAAAAAAGATCGACCGGCCCGATATGATGGCGCTGTGCGACATCAGCCGTTCTGTGGAAGCGGTGTCCCGGTTCATGCTCCTCTTTCTGTACAGCCTCAACGAGGAGATTGCCAAGATCCGATCCTTTATCTTCTGTTCCAATATGGCGGAGGTCTCCCATATATTTGAGGCCTATGGGGTGGACGAGGCCTTGATGCGGCTGCAGAAGGGGACCGGTCTGGGGGTGGATCTCGGCCGGACCGACTACGGCCAGGCATTCCGGGATTTTAAGGAGAACTGTCTGGAGAGGATCGGCCGCAGGACAACGGTTCTCATCCTGGGCGATGCACGAAACAATTACGGGGCCCCTGAAACAGGGATCATGAGTCTCATCCACAAGAGGGCCAGACGGGTGATCTGGCTCAACCCGGAATCTCCGCCTTTTTGGGGGACCGGAGACTCGGAGATGAAGCGATATCTTCCCTTCTGCACCCTGGCCAGAGAATGCAGCAGCGTCAATCACCTGGAACGGGTGGTCGGTTTTCTGGTAAGGAAGGCTTGAGGCGCAAGGCGCGAGGTATTGAGCTGTTAAGCTGTTAAGTCTTTAGCCTGTTGTGACGTCCATCAGCTTATCAGCCAT
>CAYPDL010000119.1:0-12220 GCA_964409475.1 uncultured Desulfobacteraceae bacterium
TACCGAGGAGCTTTAGTCTATTCATCGGATATACTCGCGGGCGTATCTTCGGACGTGATGGCCGTCCAGGACGTGAAACTGGCGGATGTTCTTTACTGTAACAGGAGAAAAGGTCCCGATGGGAAGATAGATGATCCGTTTCCCCAGACGGGCGGCCATGCCCTGACACCATCCCGATGGGGGGCTGGCCGCCACGTAGACCACATGGCGCTCAAGGCTGTAATCCAGGGCGGCCATGAGGAGTCGTTCCGGCTTGTTCCTGGCAAACTGAAAGAAGGAGTCCCTCCAGATGTCATAGACTCTCAGGGGCGGATAGGAGAGCATGAACCCCCCGTATTGGCACCTGGAAATTCCGGGGCCGTCCATGACCTCGCCTGCCGGGGTGCTGTAAAAGGCCATGTCCGATTCCTGGGTGTGCTCGCCCAGCCAGGTTACTCGCCAGGGAAAATCCTCCCTGCCCTCCCGGTCCGGATAATCAGGGTCAAAGATCATCACCACCGAGCCCACCTTCCCCTTTAGGGGCCGCTCTTCCCTGACATAGATGGCGCCCCCGCTGACCCATTCCCGGATCGTTTCCCGGATATCCAGGCCATCGAGCAGGGAGCAGGAAAATGGTTCGATCCGGGTGTTCTCCTCGGTTTTGATCTCAAGGGCCTTCTTTCTCAGGTAGTGGCCGTACCCTTCCACGGCCACATCCTCGGGCGGGTAGGAGCAGATGGAAATCCCCTTGAAATCCTTGCGCCATTCTCCCGGACGACGCTCCCGCCTCTTTTTCCGGACCGGGACAGGCACCAACCGCGTGCGCAGGGTCTTCATCTGCCGGTGGAACCGGATCCGTTTCTGATCCAGGAAGAGATCCTCTCCCTCCAGTCGGAGCACCGGCAGCCCGGGTTGATCGGTCTGCCAGGGATAATCGCTCCCCTTTTCCCAGACCTCATAGGCGAAATTGTCATCCACGGCCCCCCGGGCTGCGACAATGAGCTGATAGAAGCTGGGGGTCAGATTCCCTGTCAGGAGGGCATAGTTCCTGGCAAATCGATTCAGGATGCGGATCTGACTGCGGGACAGGGTTTCCTTGGTCGTCTTCCAGTATTTTTCCTTTGCAGCACGGATCAATTCCATTTGCATCTTGAGCCTGTCCACGTCCATACAGCCGGATCGGCCGCGCTCATAGGCCGCTGCGAGATAGGGCATTTCGCCCATGATCTCCCGGCTGGAATCCCCATGAAGGTGGGCAAGACCCACCCCTTTCCGCACCCTTCGGCCTATGACCTGGGTCTGGGGCTGATCCAGCATGTCCGATATCCTGCGGGCATGGGACAACCCGCCCACGAAAAGGACCCTTTCGCCGCTCTTTCCCAGTTGCTGGAGGTGGTAGGACATGGTCTTCTCCCGAAGGATGTCATCAGGAGAAACCGCATGATCCCGGTCGGCTGACATATAGGCCTGGCAGTATGCAAAATGGCCGATCCGCGTGACGGCGTAAGGATCGGGCATGGGAGAAAAATCAGGGAGATAGCCTTCGGTATCCCGGTCCACAAAATGGATAGGGAGCCCGGCTGAAAGGCCCAGCCGGATGGCCTCCACCTGGCCGTCGGTCGGTTCCAGCGGGAGGTAGATAAAGACCCCGTCCGCTTCCTCGTAGTAGACGACCGACAGGAGCGGGAGCCGCTGAACGCCTGCAAGGACCTTATCCTTCAGCGTATCCGGATATTCCACGGCCACATGGTGGGGCCTGAAGGCCTCGAAGGCCTTTCTGACCTCCAGGGCGAACTCCACCCGGTTGTGGAGGACCGGGACCATCCGGATCTGGTTCCACTCAAGCTCACTCATCCGGGTCCGTGTCATCCAACAGCTCCTTGAAATAGTCGGATGCGGTCTCGTCCAGGATCATGGATGCCGCCTCTCTCAGGTACAGGGCCTGTGTTTCTGCGCCCGCGCCATGGGGCGACGCATGATCCGTCCCTGCCATCCGTTTCAGGGCATAGCGGGCGATATTGATCCCGTCCCTGACCGAATAGCGTTCATCGGCCTCGTGGGCCGCCTGGAGAAACTCCACCACATATTCGAGGATCTCTTCGTCTGCAAAGGGAAGATTGCTCTTCAGAATCAGGAGTTCCTCGTCCCTCTCCGGAAAATCGATACGGATCTGGGGCTGGAGCCTCGAGTGGATATACTCAGGGAGTTCGAAGGTGCTGGCATCATCGTTCATGGTGGTGCAGAGGCGGAACTCGGGATGGGCCTTGATCTTAATCCCGGCCACAATCGACTCCACATACCGCCTGCTGTCCAGGAGGGGGGCCAGGGATGCCCAGCTCTTCTCGCTCATCCGGTTGCCCTCGTCAATGATCGCCACGCCCCCCTTGATCATGGCAGAGACCACCGGGCTGGCCGTATATTTGATCTTCCCCTTTTCCGATATCACCGGCGTGACAATCAGGTCCTCGGGCCGGGTGTCCATGGTGGCCTGGAACAGGTAGACCGGCCGGTTCAAGGCCCTGCCGGCATGGTAGGCCAGGGTCGTTTTTCCAACGCCCGGCCGCCCCACCAGCCGTGGACTGAGAGGCAGATCATCGTCCCCGATGACCAGCCAGGCAGCCTGGACCTGTGTGATCAATTCCTGCTGACCCACCCACCGCATGGGCACCTCATCCGGCTCGCTCAGGTGGAGTTCCACATCGTCAATGATTATTTTTTCCAAACTTCTTTAGCCTCCTTGGTTCAAGATAGCAGCTCTATTACATTATATATATTTTTTTTGCAAAGGTGATACAACTGTGATAAAAATACAAAAATGAAGCCAAACAGGTGGGATGACTCCTACGCCCGGCGGGCCAGGGACGAAAAGTGGCTTGCCCGTTCCGTCTACAAGCTGCAGGAAATCGATGCCAGATTCAAGCTGATCAAGAGGGGGAGCCGTGTCCTCGATCTGGGGTGTTATCCGGGTTCGTGGTGCCAGTACGTCCTCGGCAAGGCAGGGCCTGGTGGAGACGTGGTGGGGATCGACCTGAAACGGCCGGATCATCTATCGGCTCAGGGATTCCGGTTTATCGAGGCGGATGTGATGGCCCTGGAGATCGAATGGCTGGTCCGTGAGATCTCGCCGAGGGATATGGTCATGAGCGACCTGGCCCCTTCCACCACGGGTATTCGGGCTGCGGATGAGAGTCGGTCCCTTGCCCTGGCAGGGAAGGCGGCCGAGATCGCCGGCGCCCTCCTTAAAAACGGTGGGCATTTTGTGTGTAAAATCTTCGAGGGGGAGGACTTGAACCCGTTCAAGGCAGAGGTTTCCGTCCATTTCCGGCAGGTTCGCCTCTTCAGACCGAAGGCCACACGCAAAAGGAGCAGGGAGGTCTATCTCGTGGGACAGGATCGGAGGGATTCGGGAATTGGGGAATTTAGGGATTGAGGGATTGGGGAATTTAATGACGGGATGATTGGATGATTGGATGACGGGGGGGTGTTATCTGTGAAATCTGCGTAATCTGTTGATGGGATTGAGGGATTCAGGCCCTTGCCTGCAATCCTGTCATAAAAAACAAGAAAATTTCTTTGCGTCTTTGCGTCATTGCGCGAGACATTTTTTTCCGGGGGGGGGAAATATGTCAGGTCATTCAAAATGGAGTTCCATAAAGCACAAAAAGGGGGCCGCCGATGCCAGGCGGGGCAAGATCTTCACCAAGCTGATCAAAGAGATCACCGTGGCTGCACGCATGGGCGGGGGCGACCCGGATGGGAATCCCCGCCTTCGTACGGCCATTGCCGCGGCCAAGGCGGAAAACATGCCCAGGGAGAACATCGATCGGGGCATCAAGAAGGGCACCGGGGAGTTGGAGGGGGTCACCTACGAGGAGGCCAGCTACGAGGGGTATGGACCGGGCGGGGTTGCCGTGCTGATCGATTGTCTCACGGATAACAAGAACCGGACCGTGGCGGATATCAAGCACATGTTCGAACGGCACGGGGGAAACCTGGGCGAGCCGGGGTGTGTCTCCTATATGTTTGAACAGAAGGGCGTAATCTCCTTTGAAAAGGACCAGGTAGAGGAAGAAGGGCTTTTCAACCTGGCATTGGAGGCCGGGGCCGATGACGTCAACGAGGAGGAAACGGAGTTTGAGGTCATTACAACCCCGTCCAATTTTGAACCGGTCAAGAAGGCCATCGACGCGGCCGGTCTCTCCTACACCTACTCAGAGGTAACCAGGATCCCCAAAACCAACGTCAAGGTGGAGGGTAAAAAGGCCCAGCAGATGGTGAGTCTCATGCAGGGTCTTGAAGATCACGACGATGTATCCCATGTTTACGCCAATTTTGATATTGCTGAAGATGTCATGGAGGCCCTGGGCTGATGCTGGTGCTGGGGGTGGATCCCGGCTCGAGGGTGACCGGCTATGGCCTGGTGGAAAAAAAAGACCATGACGTGACATATGTTCATTCCGGCCTTATCCGGCCCCCCGACAAGACCCCATTCTATCAGAGAATCTACCAGATATTTGAATCCATGGTGGAGATCATGGGCCATTACCATCCACAGGAGATGGCCATCGAGGACCTCTTTTATGCCAAAAACATCCAGAGTTCACTGAAGCTGGGGCATGCCAGGGGGGCCGTGCTGATTGCCGCGGTGCATTCCAATATCCCGATTTTTGAATATACCCCCCTGGAGATCAAGAAATCGGTTGTGGGGTACGGCCGGGCCGACAAAGAGCAGGTGCGGTCCATGGTCCAGGTCATTTTGCGAATCAAGGAGGAGTTGCCCCTGGATGCCTCGGATGCCCTGGCTACGGCCATCTGCCATGTCAACTGGTCCCGGTTTGAATCGGTGAAACAATGATGATGCCCATGTAAAAAGTCCTTTTTACATGGATTCAGGAATTCATGAATTCCGAATTATTATAATCAGTTAGCGCTAATGATAGTGCTCGACAACCCATACTTTCCGACTTTTTGCGAGATCATCAATGATCGCCCATTTAAATGGTGTACTGCTCACGAAAACGCCTCAGTCGATCATCGTTGATGTGGGGGGCGTGGGATACGAGGCCGTGGTCCCCCTTTCCACCTTTTACGCCCTTCCGGATGTGAACGAAAGGGTCGGCCTCCTCATCTACACCCACGTGAGGGATGATGCCCTGATCCTGTTCGGCTTTCATACCAGACTCGAAAAGGACTTGTTTGTGATGCTCATCTCGGTATCGGGGATAGGGCCGAAGCTGGGGGTCAATATCCTCTCGGGCATCGGTCCCCGGGAGCTGTTGGAGGCCATTGCCAAGGGAGATGCGCTGCGGCTCCAGGCCATTCCGGGGGTGGGTAAGAAGACCGCGGAACGGATCTCCCTGGAGCTGAAAGATCGTGCGTCCAAGGCCCTTGGAGACGGGGACATGCCCCAGGTCGCGGCGCCTCAGGGGGAGGAGCGGCGCATCATGGATGACGCCCTTTCCGCCCTCGTGAATCTGGGCTACTCGACCAAATCGGCCAAGATGGCCGTGGACAAGGCGCAGACCCGGGTCGGCGAGATGACCCTGGAGGGACTGATCCGGGAGGCCTTGAGAACGCTGTCGTGACAATAAGATGATGGAAGAACGAATCATAGACCCTGAACCCCTTTTAGAGGAACTTCCGGCAGAGATCAGTCTCCGGCCTAAAACCCTTGACGAATATATCGGCCAGGAGGAGATGAAGCGGAATCTCAGGGTCTTTATCGAGGCTGCCCGAGGCCGTGCCGAGGCACTGGATCACGTGCTGTTCCACGGGAGCCCGGGCCTGGGCAAGACCTCGCTTGCCCACATCATTGCCAACGAGCTGGATGTGAACATCAAGAGCACCTCCGGGCCGGTCATCGAGAAATCGGGAGACCTGGCCGCCATTCTGACCAGCCTTCAACCCAGGGATGTCCTCTTTATCGATGAGATCCACCGGCTCAACCATGTGGTGGAAGAGGTCCTCTATCCGGCCATGGAAGACTATGAGCTGGATATCATTATCGGCCAGGGTCCTTCGGCAAGGACCATGAAGATTCCGTTGCCTGCGTTTACCCTGGTGGGGGCCACCACGCGGACCGGTCTGCTGACCCCGCCGTTGAGGGACCGCTTCGGGATGATCCTGCGGGTGGAATTCTACAGCCCTGAAGAGCTGCGTCAGATCGTCATCCGCTCGGCCGCGCTCCTCAAGATACCGATTCGGGAGGCGGGAGCACTTGAGATCGCCAAGAGGGCCCGGGGCACGCCCAGGGTGGCCAACCGGCTCCTTCGACGGGTCCGGGATTTTGCAGAGGTGGAGGCGGACGGGGTGATCACCCGGGAGGTGGCAGACCGGGCACTGGATATGCTGGAGGTGGATGATCAGGGGCTTGACAAGATGGACCGCTACATCATGCAGACCATCATCGAGAAATTCGACGGCGGACCCATCGGCCTGAGCAGTCTTTCCGCGGCCGTGAGCGAGGAAAAGGACACGCTGGAAGACGTGTATGAGCCGTTTCTGATTCAAAGCGGCTATATCAAGCGGACGGCCCAGGGCCGCGTAGCCACCCGAAGGGCCTACCTTCACCTCGGGCTGGAGAAAAAGGGCTTAGGCAGCGGTGTCCAGAAAAAGCTCTTCAGCTGAGAAGAGGGGGTCTGCTCAGCACATGCGTGAAGATCATGTTGGTGGAGACATCCGCATGCCCTAAGACTTCCTGCACCGTACGGATGTGATCGCCTGCCTGAGGAAGATGGGTGGCAAAGGAGCGGCGGAAGGTATGACAACTCACCTTTATGCTGACACCGGCCCGCAGGGTCGCATCCTCCACGGCCCTCTGGATCAGGTATCCATGCATATTGTGCCCCTTCACCTTCCCGATGCGGAGATCCACCGACAGGCTTTTGGCTGGAAACGCCTATTGCCAGATCCACTCCATTCCCTGCCGGTCACGGCTATCAAGATCGGCCAGAACGCCGCGTCGGTCCTGATATGGATGATTCAGGAGTCCCTTTCGCGACACAACATCAAAATAACACGATGCCCATTTCTCATAGGAGGCCGAACCCACAGACCGGACTCGGTTCTCCTCCACACAGGCCTTAAACGCATCCCAAAACCTTTGAGCCGTTGTCGCCACGCTTGGACTTAGGGAAGCCAAAACATAATTGAAATTCAACCTCTTAATTCATTACTCATTTGTTCGGTGTGAAAAAAATGAATGAAGACTCACGAATCATTCCCAGTGGACCATTGAAAGGCAAAAAAATCGAGTTTGCTCCTACGACTGGAATCGACAGGTTTTTCGGGATCTCCAAAGAGTTCATGAAGAAGATTTTCGATTTTGATCCAGGGGAATATTTGATTAGCGACGAATCCAGCCTCTCTACCAGACGTCTTAAGACGTCTGGATTTTTAGTTGCCTTTCCTGTCCAACGCTGGCGAGATTATTGATACCCTCAGAATCAATAAACAATCTATTGTTGCACTATGCAACAGTATAATGTATAAGGATTGCATCTTGCGACAAAATCATTTGGAGGAACAACTATGGCCACAGCAGTAAGAGTATCCGAAAAACTTGTAGATGAAGCAAAAAAATTCGGGCGGATTGACCACAGATCTTTAGCTGGCCAGATCGAGCATTGGGCACGTGTGGGCAAGTGCGCCGAAGAGAACCCCGACCTGCCCTATGCTCTCATAAAGGAAATCCTGATTGGGCTGGACGAGTTAGATGAGGGCGAGAAAACTGAATATAAGTTTGGATAGCTCGTTATGAAAATTTACCAGTCAAGGTCGTTTGAGAAAAAAATGAAAAAGTTCTCGAGGGCCGAAAAGGACATTCTGGATCGAGAAATTGAGAGAATAGTTGAAAACCCCGACATTGGTGAAGAAAAGAAAGGTGACCTGAGAGGCGTATCGGTACATAAATTCAAACTGAAGACAACCCAGCATTTGCTTGCTTATCGCAAGGTTGGCAGAGACTTAGAGCTTGTTATGATTGGTCCTCACGAGAATTATTATCGAGACTTAAAGCGATATCTGAAGGACCGATAGCGCGGGCAAAAACAGTATAATAGACTGCTAAATGACTTCCACTGGGCATCCGGGTTTTGGGGTTGGAATGGTGAACACGGGGGTTTTCAGGGGACAGGGCGCCTCCAAAGTTGAATTCGGGAATCAAGAATGCAACCTTGAACCTCTGAACCTTTGAACCCGTAACCGGTTACACATTTTGTTCCGAAAAGGTAGACAATGGCAAACCAGATCGAGAGGTTGGGCTTCCCCGGCACCCTTGGCCCGTTCAACCCGCGGCCGTAGATCACTAACACTCCTTTTGCAGGAGGGACTCCTTAATATGATGCCTTACCCAGTCAACGTCCCTGACGCCTCCCTGCCCCAACATGCTCCGCAGACCGCTCCCGTGCTGGACCCCGGCCTGCCTTGTCTGTCGTTTCGACAAGTCCTTTCGCGACACAACATCACCATAACCCCGAACCCATTTGTCGTACGAGGCCGAACCCCCAGGCTGCACCCGGTTCCCCTCCACACAGGCCTTAAACCCATCCCAACATCTTTCAGCCGTTGTCGCTTCTTTTGGCCTCTGGTAAACCGAAATATATTTGGAATTCAAACAGTTGAACCATTCTTCGTGGTGTAGTAATAGACAGAATTATTGTATTATCCAAAAGGATACTGTCGTAACAATCAGAGACCATAGAGTTTTGTGTAATATATGTTCGCGAAACGTACGTTATGGGTTGACTAACGTCGTGATACCACATACAGTATTATAAGTTTGCCAGGAGGTGGTGGTATTCGCACCGTAATCGATACGAACACTCTCTACGCGGGACTCTATTCCAACACCGGTGCATCGTTCCAGGTCATCCGCGCCATCATGAAAAAGCGTGTCCAGCCAGTCATGTCTGTAGCCCTGCTTTTCGAATATGAGGACGTTCTGAAACGGAACAGCACAAAGCTGGGCTTAACCTATGCGGAAATTGATGCTCTGCTGGACGCTTTTTGTGCCTTGTGCTCGCTACACAAAATTCATTATTTGTGGCGACCGTTTCTCCCTGATCCTAAAGACGATCACGTTCTCGAGCTGGCGGTGGCGTCGGGCGTAAAAACCATCACAACTTTTAACAGAAATGATTTCAAGGGAGTTGAGGATTTTGGTGTGGAAATTTTTTCCCCGAAGAGACTATTGGAGGAAATCAAATGGGCACCTTGAGTTTGAGACTGCCGGAGTCAATCCATAGACACATTCGCGAGATTGCGAAGCAGGAAGGCGTGTCGATCAATCAATTCATTTCTTCCGCAGTGTCTGAAAAAATATCAGCTATCCTGACAGAAGAATATATTAACGCACGTGTGGCCAAAGCTGATTTCGATAAAGTTGAACAGATTCTTGCCAATGTGCCAGAACGTACCCCGGTTGCCGGAGATGAATTGTAGGCAGCGAACCACATCAACCGGACCGAAGTCTCTGCGTCAACAGGCGGACCGGCCAGAAATGCCCGACAGTCTGTTTGATTCACTTCAAAAATCGTGACAACAACCGCTTTATCTCCGTCTGTCAGTTCAAGGTGAGCATCCGAGGAACATTGCAGGTTGACATTCCACCCCGGTAAAAGTACACAATGGAAAACCAGATGGCAGAGATTGGCTTCCGGGCTGTAAAAAGGCAGCCGGATTCTTCCCCGGCGCCCCCAGGTCTGTTCAACCCGTGGCCATAGATCACTGACACTCCTGTTGCAGGAGGGACTTTTTGATATGATGTCATACACAGTCAATGTCCCTGACGCCTCCCTGCGCCAACATGCTCCGCAGACCGCCCCCGTGCTGGACCCCGGCCTGCCTTGTCTGTCGTTTCGACAACTCCTTTCGCGACACAACATCACCATAACCCCGAACCCATTTGCCATAGGAGGCCGAGTCCCAAGAACGCACCAGGTACCCATCCACACAGGCCTTAAACCCATCCCAACATCTTTCAGCCGTTGTCGCTTCTTTTGGCCTCTGGTAAACCGAAATATATTTGGAATTCAAACAGTTGAGCCATTTTTCATGGCGTGGTAATAGACAGAATTGTTATATTATCCAAAAGGGCATCAATATAACCATCCGAGATCATTAAGTGTTTTTTTGTAAGGCTTGGCTGCTGTTTGCTATCCATTTCATAGTATTAGATAATTCATTTTAATAATCGTTTCGTGATATATTTTTTCTATCTAATATCTGTTCGCGGCACGCCTCCGGCACGCCGCGAACGGGGCGAACAATCGCTGGAGCCTCTTCGGCCAATAAATTGTTCTTTGGTTACGAGGTCAAGCAAGGAATCTCCTTATATTGCGAAAAAATGAATAAAATCGAAATCAAGGAATTAGATCCTAAACGCTTCAATGCATTGGCAGGACACTCTAGAAGCCCAGCTGCTGCTTACGTGAGTTAGGAAATTGGATGGTACACCAATGAAGACGAGAGCATACTTGGGGTACTTTTGCTTGATACAATCGATAATGACTACGTCGCCATCGTAATGGCGCAAGATGAGGGGGGGCGATATCGTGCCTTTGACATTGAGTGCTCAATCGCTTCTTTTGAAGATGCCAAAAACTGGCTCATAAATGGTATGAAGTGGCATACGGGCCAGGGTTTTAGGGTATATCCGCAAGGTGACACATCTAAAGGGCCGGACTTATTCGCGCCAATCACATCGGTTGAAAAACAACATCCGTATTTCACACGTCTTGCTAATGACTCTGCTTTCGTCCCAGCTAAAGCAATTATCAATAGGATGATGCCTTATTTTGTCGATGTAGATGGGAATTTTGTCCAGCAGTTTCAAACCACCGGCTTCGATGCAAGGCTCTGGGAATTGTATTTAAACGCCTACTTTGTTGAGGAGGTACTATTTATTGAACGCACGGAGAAATCACCTGATTTTATGGTGAAAAAATATGGAAAAACAGTAGCAATTGAAGCCGTTATAGTAGGCCGGAAAAAAGAAAACCCTCCCAGGTATTTCAAGACTATTTCTGAGCTTAAGACAGCAACCCAAATAAGGGGCGAACATCAAAATGAGATGCCCATTAAGTTTGGTAGTCCCCTTTATTCGAAGCTCCAAAAAAAATATTGGGACCTTCCGCACGTCCAAGGGCACCCCCTCGTTTTTGCCATAGCGGATTTCCATGATGATCAATCTATGATCTGGAGTTCCACAGCCCTTATCGATTATCTCTATGGCATACGACATGATTTTTATTATGATGAAAATCGTAAATTAATCATCACGCCATTAAAGATCGAAACTCATAAGGCAGGCGACAAAGAGATTCCCTCTGGATTTTTTTTACAACCTGATTCTGAATTCGTGAGTGGTGTTCTCTTTTCAGCCAGTGGAACAATATCTAAATTTAATCGAATCGGAAGGCAAGCGGGATATTATGACCCAAGAGTCACCATGATTCGCAGAGGGACTTGCCACAATCATGATCCTAATGCCACTATGCCGAACTTTTTCCAATACGTAGTTGATGAAAAGAGTAACGAGACTTGGGCTGAAGGTTTGTCATTGTTTCATAACCCAAATGCTCGATATCCGGTTCCAGAAGAGCTTTTTCCGTCTATTGCGCATCATACCTTTGTAGACAGACAAATTATAAGCCGTCTGCCTGATTTTCACCCTTACGCATCAGTGACACTCAATTTGAGGGTTACGGAACCCCATGCATAACTGCATTCACAAGGATGTGTGTTCCGCTGCCGCTACACACCCACCTGTGATGCGCGTTATGCTATCAATAATAAACCTGACAATTTTGGAAGAAGGAGATAATCAGTGAATATGCTTCAGCCACCTACAGATAGTCTTTACAAATTCATGGCCGTTTCTGGGCTCCTCATTTTGTGCTTCTCAGTGGTATGGCCAGAATTGCGAATATATGAGCTTGAGCAGCAAACCATACAGGTGATGGGAGAAGTTAACATGCTGAAGATAGAGACTGATAATCTTAAAGAAGATGTGGCGATCCATGACAAAGACAAGAGCGTTACAGAGGCACTTATCGAGAAAAGGCGTCTCCTAGAAATAAAGCTTGAACAGTTTCGGACAAAAGCAGATTTGGGTAAGCTGGCGACAACTAACACGAGAAGAATGAGCCATATTCTGTACATGGGAGCTGCCCTTGGACTAATACTGAGCTTTCTTGGTTTTATTCTTTGGTATCGCAGGGTTCAGATGTGGCAGGATATA
>CAYPDL010000120.1:0-12004 GCA_964409475.1 uncultured Desulfobacteraceae bacterium
TATTCGGCGCGGCAGTAGATATAGCCCTGATGGGAGCTGATGGCCTTGGCCGCGATGATCATGCCTTCCAATACTGCGTGCGGGTCTGATTCCAAAACGCATCGGTCCATAAAGGCCCCGGGGTCGCCCTCGTCGGCATTGCATAGCACGTACTTGACATCTCCTCTGGAACTGGCGGCAAACCCCCACTTCATGCCTGTAGGGAATCCGGCTCCGCCACGGCCTCGGATGCCTGATGTTTTGATTTCAGCAATGATCTCATCCGGGCCCATCTGATACAATGCCTTTGCTGCTGCAAAGTACCCGTCCCGGCCGATATATTCGTCGATCTTCTCGGCCTGGATCAGACCGCGATTCTTCATGACCACGAGGTCCTGCATGCCGAAGAACGGGACCTCCCTGATGTGAGGCGTTTCCTCGGTGGCCGTGGTGCCTGGGCCTTCAAATTCAACCTCCTTTTGTTCCCAGCCTCTGGCAAAGACCCAGTCCTGGTTGATACGCCCCTCAAGGACATGTTCCCGGAAAATCTGCCGGGCCTTCTGCTCATCCACGTCTGCATATTTGACCGGCTCTTCACCCACGCGCTCTACGGTGATCAGCGGTTCCCGGTTGCAGATGCCTGCGCACCCGGATGTGGTGATGACAATATCGTCTCTGCCGGAAGAGGCCAGCTCGGCCTGCAGTGTCTCCAATACCCTGTCTGCACCGGAAGAGATCCCGCAGGTCCCCATATGAACCGTAATGCGTGCACGGTTCTTTTCCGAATCCAGGACCAGCGATCTGAGCGCCTCCCCCTTGATCCTATACAAGTCCTCTATTTTCAGCCTTGGCATAGGTAAACTCCTTCACTACTCATACGCTTCTAATATCTCAGCTACCTTGGTTGGCTTCATCTGGCGGTAGGTGTTGTCATCCACCATGGTGACCGGCGCCAGCCCGCATGCGCCGAGACATCGGACCGTCTCTAAGGAAAAGCGTTTGTCGCCGGTGGTCTGTCCTGGATACACCTCGAGGGTCTTGGTAAGCTGTTCCAGGATCTTTTTCCCGCCCCTCACATAACAGGCGGTTCCCAGGCAGCACCGGATGGTATGTCTTCCCCGAGGGACCATCGTGAAAAATGAATAGAAGGTTACCACCCCGTACACTTCACTGAAAGGGATGGAAAGACTCAGGGCAACCCGCCTCTGCACCGACTTGGGAAGGTAGCCGATCGCCTCCTGGATATCTTCCAGCACAGGGATCAATGATCCGGGCCTTGTCTTATATCTTTGGATAATGGCGTCTATGGTCGACCACTCCTCTAAAGTGAATTCCTGTTCGCCTGTTGCCTTTGCACCTGAACTGCCCTTCTCTGACACGTTGCGGCCCTCCTTAAAACTGAAAACCTGAGTTCATTCAAAAGAGAAATACCGGCCCTTCTCAGCTCTCCGATGCGACATGCAATCACACAGAGTGTTGTTCACCATGGGCTGTCGGTCTTGCAAATATTGTTCCGGATCGGGCAGGGGAAAAGAATAAAAGGCGCGTGGGACAACGCATCAAAAAAAGGCCCTCATCCGGGATCCCGGGTGATGGTCTCAAAGAGAACCGATCGAATTATTTAAGGATATCAACACGGTTCCATGTCCATTTCATTTACCATGCCGCGGCCTCCGCTCCATAAATGACCAGGCAAAAGCCGCACAGCCGATTGTTGGAAAAGCTGCCGATGGATACATTATAGAGAAAAAAGGGGCATCTGTAAACGCTCTTTTCACGTCTCAGAGAAGGTCCATATGTAAGCTGCTGTTGACAGATTGAAAACATTGCTGACACTCAACCTCTCGATTTTTCACGCCACCCTGGCTTTGCAATTTGTAAAAATACCCGATATTATTTCGCCTGCCGTCAGTGAAAATGCTCTCTGGAAATAATCCTTTTATTAATAGATTGTATGAGTTATACTTCTTCAACCACATGCGTTTTGTTTGGCGCCCCTGTTGCTGCACAAGCAATTGAAGATCGCGTGAACTCTCTCTGGTCCAAACCCTTGAGAGAGAGAATGGTCTTGCGGGATGTTCAGATGACCCGAAAATTAGCAGCCTCTTCGACTCTTGGAACATTGGGGTTTAGCCGGCGTCGAATTTTCAGTGGAGAGGGGAGAATCAATCTCAAAAAAGGTAGTTATTCACTTGAAAGATAATTGCTAAAGTTTAAAAGAGCGTTGTTTCTGATTCAGGATCATCGTGTGCAACACATCGAAATCATCTGCAGGGAGTTCCCCTGTTTTATCCGGTCTCATTTTCAGTTTTGCGGCCCCCGTGGGACACTTGGATACGCATACGCCGCACCCGATGCACCATTGCGTGTCGATCCGGGGCAGATCGTCTTCCATGACCACGGCGTCCACCGGGCAGATTTCGACACATTCACCGCAGCCCGTACATGCATCTCCATCCGTCTCCCTGACAAAATAGACGGCCATGATGATGTCCCTCGGGATCTTTCTTCTCTTGATGGCCCCCACGTTCCAGCACGCGCAGCCGCAGCAGTTGCAATTGTGCTTGATCTTTCCCTTTGTGTTGTCCACAAAATGCACCAACCCTGCGTCTTCGCTCTGTTTGATGAGTTCCAGGGCCTCTTCCCGCGATATTTCTCTGCCTAACTTTCTGTCGATCACATACCTGGCCATTTCATCAAATTTAATGCAGACCTCTGTCGGATGTTCACACGGACGGCCTCTCAGCCGGGCGATCATACGGCACGAACAGTGACATACGGCAAAGTCGGCGACATCCTTGAGCACGCTTTCCATGGTATGATGGGGATACACAGCCTGTATAGAGGCCTCCACCGTGCCCGACACCGGGACGTATCGGTACGCATCCGTCTCGCTGCTGTAGGCCTCCCGGGTGACTTTCCGGTTGAAATATTTGGCGGTGAGGGCAGCCATATTTCTTGAATGGGGCGTATCCTCTCCTTTCCAGAAAAAGGTCTGTGGAAAAGAAAAGCCCATCTGTTGCAGGGCGTATCCCTCCTCACCCTTTGCCGTCTTTCCGCAGAAGACCAACCCTCTTTGGGAGAGATCTTCCAATATCTTCTGTAACGTCTCCTCGGGGAGGCCCGCCCGGGCGATCATCTCGTCAACCGGGACAGGCTGAAGGGGAATGACCGACGTCGGAAGGGCCAATGCGACCTCAGCTTCAAGAGGGTTGAAATTCTCCTTGAGGATGTCAATGAGGGTCTCTGTCGGCGGATAGCCCATCCCCAGAGTGGAGAGATGCCGGGCCAGTTTTTTGTACACGTCATTTCCTGTCATATGTCATGCCTCCGGGTGATCGGGTGAAAACAACGTATCGTGGCGTTACAATGATGACAGTCTCGTAAAAAGTTACAAAGTTCAAGACGTTGATTGATGGCTATGACTTTAAATGCCTGCAATAATTCGCAATCCCTGAATTCCTAAATCCCTGAATCCATGTAGAAAGGGCTTTTTATATGGGCGTCAATGATGATAAAATCATACATTGGGAACTATTTCAATCGGATTTTCACCCCAATCCTGCATCAGAGCAACCCAATTAACCAGAGGTCCCCCATTTCCCTTTGACCCCGTTCACCATACCTCTCAGTAATCTCACATGTGGCGTAAGGAGGCCTTTTGGATCATCTGGGCGAACCCGGCGCCCAACGAAAACAGAGACCCGATGGACAGGTTTCGGTCCGCTGTCTCGTCGAAGAAGACATTGAGGCTGGAGGCCATGCCGTCTTCCGGGGACCAATAGCAGACCATGGCGGGGACCTTGGGCAGGAAGTGAAGGACGACCGAAACGTCCGATTGGAATCCCCGTTCCACCTGCTTTCCGTCAAAGACATGCACCATGTCGTCGAAGAGTTCGGTAGAACCGTCGGCCATCCGCTTCATGGGTTCCTCGCAACGTTTCTCAAAGAGCGGATACTGGGCCCGCCCGCCGCTCAACTCCCGGAAGGACACCCAGTTGCCTGATGGAGGGATGCCCTTGCCGCGGATCACGTAGTCGAGAAACGGGGCCGCCACCCATGGATTGATATGGATCTGGGAGTACAAGTTTCCGGCGGTATCCACTGAAAAATCTTTGCCCAGCATCTTGACCGTCAACTTGCCGTCCGAGAACCGGCCACCGATCCGATCGGCCACGGATGGAAGGTCGATCCGGGCGACCTTTTTTCTCAGGATCTCAAGGGCCTCCTGGCGATTGTCCTTGACATCTTTACCGTTTTGGGCTTCCCCGGTGACGCGCTCAACGACTTTCGGCTCCAGCCTGGGGCACTCTCCCAGACTTCTCCGCCGCTGGAAGACCGCGCCGGCGAACGCCAAACAGGTTTTTTCTCCGCACTCCCCACAGTTGGATTTGTCGAGCAGTTTGAGGATCTCCAACGTATTATTCGAGGTGGGCATTTCGCGTCGCTCCTTTTCCGATCCATTCAGGGATTGATTTCATAACATGGCCGACACAAAGGGAATTCAGACGTAGGCACTGCCCACCATTCTCGATGATAGAGGCTCGGTAACTCTTTAGCCTCCTGATAGAAGGCGGGCAACATGACCGGCCTTTTTCATATGCCTGAAGTGTTACGAGGCTCGCTTTTTGTGGAAGGGAATATAGAGGTAGAGGTATTGCAGAATCAACCGGGCTTAATCTGCGGATCGCGAAAAACGTATAAATGCAGGGGCTTCCCCTTTGGCCCGCTGACCTCGAGCGACCTCTCCCTTATCCTGCACTCAGCCATTGCCGGCTTGTCTTCTGCCTCCTGCATTCGGGGCACACATCCCAGCAGGCCTCAATCTCAGGCAACATCTCCTTCAGAAACCGGGTGGGTTCGGGCGTGAAGAAACGGCCGCACTCCGGGCAGGCAGAGAGGGTGATGCGGGTATTCCACGCATGGAGGATACGGTGATTGCCCCGGTCTTCCATCTGGATGGCGCCGGTGGGGCATACCTCGGCACAGGCCCCGCAGCCGATGCATGCGTCAGAATGCAGGTCAAATGGGGCGCCGACCCTGCGTTCCGATCCCCTCCCCATAAACCCGATGGCGGCTGCGCCGATCAGGTCCCGGCAGACGCGCACACAGAGGCCGCACAGAACGCACAGCTCATCGGCCTTTTCAGCCGGTGGCATGGCGAATCGGGATGCAACGACGCCCTCCCTTTCAGCCATCCCGCGTATGACATCGGAGCGGGGGCAACGGCTCATGAGGGCCTCAAGGGCCATGCGACGTGCCTGAAGCGCCTCCGGGGCATGGGTCTCCACCACCAGACCTTCCTCCACAGGACAGGTGCAGGAGGCAACCAGGGCACGATAGGGTGCGGCGATCATTACCATGCACAGCCTGCATGCACCATAGGGCGCCAGGGCGTCATGGTGGCAGAGGGTGGGGAGTGTGATCCCTGCCTCCTCCACGGCCTTTAAAAGAAGGGTCCCTTGCGGGACGGAGACGGGCGTTCCATTAATGGTCAAAGTTGGCATGGGCTTACCTCACGATCTCGACGGCCCCCTCAGGGCAGATGTCGTAGCAGGTGCGGCAGCGGGTGCACAGCGCCGCGTCAATAAAATGAGGCTGTTTCTTTTCTCCCCTGATGGCGCCGACAGGACACTCCCGCAGACAGAGTCCGCAGCCGGTACAGCGCTCGGGCGAAATGGCGAGTTGTATCAGGGCGCGGCAGACCCCTGCAGGGCATCGTTTTTCATTCACATGGGCATCGTATTCATCGCGGAAATAGCGGAGCGTGGAGAGCACGGGGTTCGGGGCCGTCTGACCGAGCCCACACAGGGATGCCCCCTTGACCCACAAGGCAACCTCCTCCAGCAGGGCAAGATCTCCCGGTTCCGCCTTCCCCTCGATGATGCGGGTGAGGATCTCGACCATGTGCCGGGTCCCTTCACGGCAGGGCGTACACTTGCCGCACGACTCCGCCATGGTGAAGCGGAGAAAATAGCGGGCCACATCCACCATGCAGGTCTCTTCATCCATTACCACCATGCCGCCCGAACCCATGATGGAACCGGCCTGGCTCAGGGACGAATAGTCAATGAGGAGATGGAACAGGCCGGCCGGGATGCAGCCGCCCGAGGGGCCGCCGGTCTGCACCGCCTTGACCCGCCTGCCGTCCAGCCCTCCGCCCCCGATCCCATGGATCATCTCAGCCAGGGTCAGGCCCAGGGGCGCCTCCACAAGCCCGGTGTTGGCCACCTTTCCCACTAAGGAGAAGACGACGGTCCCCGCGTTTCCCTCGGTCCCGATGCCGGCATACCAGTCCGCCCCCTCTGCCACAATCGCTGAAACCGATGCCAACGTCTTGACATTATTGATGATGGTCGGTTGACCCCAGAGCCCCTTGACAGCCGGATACGGCGGCCTGGGCCTGGGTTCGCCCAGCCCCCCTTCCATGGAGGCAATCAGGGCGGTCTCCTCGCCGCACACAAAGGCCCCGGCCCCCCGCACCACGTCGATGGAAAAGCTGAAGCCCGAGCCCAGGATGTCTTCGCCTAAAAGCCCCAGGGTCTCGGATCGTTCAATGGCGTGTTGGATCTGCTCGATGGCCAGGGGGTACTCATTTCGCACATACACATACCCCTGAGAGGCCCCGATGGCGTACCCGCCGATGGTCATCCCCTCGATCACCGCAAAGGGGTCGCTTTCCAGGATGGTGCGATCCATGTAGGCCCCCGGGTCGCCCTCATCGGCATTGCAGATGATATACCTGGCCGTCCCGGCTGCGCGGCTGCATGCCTCCCACTTTTTCCCGGTGGGGAAACCGCCGCCGCCCCGTCCTCTGAGCCCGGATCGGGTGATCTCATCAATGACCTCATGGGTGGAAAGCTGCAACAGTGCCTGGAGCAGGGACTGGTAGCCGCCCATGGCCGCATATTCCTCGATGCTTTGAGGATCGATCAGGCCGCTGTTGCGCAGGATAATCTTATGCTGCTTTGCGTAGAAAGGGAGATCCGTGATGAGGGGGATGTGGGATAAGAAGTCCGGGCTCTCAGGGAGATTTGAACCTGCTTCGGGGATGGCTGCCACGGCATGGTCTCCCGGCAATTCACCGGCAGAGAGGGCAGCGATCAGCCGCTGCCCTGCCTCGGGCGTCATCCGTGCATAGAGGACCCTCCCCAGTCCCGGCATGCGCACATCCACCACCGGTTCCTGCTGGCAATAGCCGATGCAGCCCGTGGAAACCAGCGAGAGATCCAGGCCGGATGCATCCGCTGCTTCACCGATGGCCTCGAATATTGCCCCGGCCCCTGCTGCAAGCCCGCACGTGGCCATTCCGACACAGATCCTTGGCCGTTCGGGACGCAGCAGGGACATCCCCTCTTCCCGCAGTCTCTCCAGGTCAGCGTGGGTGCGTATCGTCATATCTCTTACTCCTCGATCGGTTTTTCCCCTGGCCCACCCGGTCTGTATTTTTTCAATATCCGGTTGACGCGATCGACCCTGAGCCTCCCATAGGTCTCTTCATCGACCCGTATTACGGGCGACATACTGCACGACCCGAGGCAGTGGACCGTCTCTATGGTAAACAGCCCATCTGGGGTCGTCTCACCCGGTTTCACGCTCAGCGATGTCTCGATTTTCTCCAACAATCGGTCGCCTCCCCGGATATAGCAGGCCGTGCCCAGACAGACCTGAACCGTATGACGGCCCCGCGGCTGGAAGCTGAAGGCGGAATAGAAGGCCGCGGCGCTGTAAAGCTGACTCAAGGGTATGGCCAGGTCATTGGCGGCCGTGCGAAGATCGGCCTCAGGCAGGTAGCCCCGGGCCGAATGGATCTCATGCAATCGGGCCAGAACGGCCCCGGCCGGGGGATGGTCAGGTTGCGCAATCAACGGCATGGCGATCTCCCTTCCCCTAAATCCCCAGTGCCTTGCGCTTCGCTTCGATGTGGTCGATCATGAGCCTTGCCGCCTTGAAGGGATCTGGCTCTACCGCAAAGACGGCGCCCACCACATCATTGGCGCCCTTTGTCAGGAGTTCGGTCACGAATGGACTTCCCAGGACCTGGGGAACGGTCCCCAGCACCGTAAAGACCCCCGAGGCCACCACGTATGCCCCGATGCTGACCGCCTTCTCGCTCATCCATTCCGGCGCGGCCCCTGCTGCCGGGAGATCGCTGATATCCACCCCCAGGGCATTGGCAATGGCGGCGCAGGCCACCAGTATCCGGCTGATGTCCACACAGGAGCCCATGTGGAGGGCCGGGGGTATGCCCAGGGCCTTGCACACGCCCTTGAGCCCCTCGCCGCATTCTTCTGCCGCCTCGGGCAGCAGCAACCCTGCCTTGGCCGCGGCAATGGCGTTGCACCCGGTGGTCACCACAAGCACGTCGTTGCGGATCAGCTCCCGGATCAGGTTGACGTGGGCGTAATCATGTTGAATCTTGACGTTGTTGCACCCCACCAGGGCCCCGATCCCCTTGATGGCGCCGCCCTTGATGGCATTCAGGAGCGGGTCGAGGGTCCCGCCTAAGGCCCCCACAATGGCCTCCACGCTGAACCCGGCCACGCATTCCATCCTCTCATCAGGGATATGGACCATTTCGGGCCTGCGGAAACGGAAGTTCTCCACAGAGACCTTGACAATATCCCTGGCGATTTCAGCCGCATGTTCCTCGTTGAATTCCATGTGGATGGCCCCCGGGAACTTGGCCTTGGGGGAGGTGGAGATGAACTTGGTGTGAAAACATCCGGTCAGACTGCCTAAGGCTGGCATGATGCACTGGACGTCCACGATCATGGCATCCACCGCCCCGGTGATGACGGCCAGCTCCTGCTGCAGGAAATTCCCGGCAATGGGCACTCCGTGCCGCATCAGGATTTCATTACCGGTGCAGCACATCCCGGCCACCTGGATCCCCTTTGCCCCATATTTCTCTGCCAGGGCGATCATCTCAGTCTCTTCGGTGGCGGCAAGGATCATCTCGGAGAGGGTAGGCTCGTGTCCGTGCAGGATGATGTTGACATGGTCTTCCTTGAGCACCCCCAGGTTTGCCGCCGAACGCTGCGGCGTTGGGGTGCCGAAGAGGACATCGGAGAGTTCGGTGGCCACCATGGACCCGCCCCAGCCGTCCGAGACAGCGGCCCGGAGCCCTTGGAGGATCAGGTGCACCGGATCATTGTCCACGCCGATATGGGTGCGGTGCATGATCTCCACGATCTCCCGATCGATGCCGCGGGGATCGATCCCTATCTTTTTCCACAAGGCCACGCGCCGTTCCGGGGCCCGCCGGGTGAACTGGATGGGGCCCTCCTGTTTGCCGAACTCCCCATAAACCGCCTTTGCCAGATCGATGGCTATTTCGGACTTCTCCCGGCCCTCGGTTGGGATGCCATACTCGGCTGCCAGGGTCTTGAGCTTGGCCTCGTCCTTGATCTCATATCCTCCGCTTTTTCCCTCGGCCGTCAGGAGGAGGGTGTGGGCGATATCCCTCCCATGATCCGAGTGGGCGGCCGCGCCTGCCGCAATCATACGGATGAGGCCGCGAGCCACGATAATATCGGCCGTGGCCCCGCACACCCCTGCCTTGGGACCTTCGCTGTCAAACGGGCTGATGCGGCAGGGTCCCATATTACAGTGCCGGCAGCAGACCCCCAACTCGCCAAAACCGCACTGGGGCAACTGGGCCTCATACCGGTCCCAGGCCGTATCGAGGCCCAGTTCATTGGCCCGTGCCAGCATGTCGTGTACCGCAGGATCGATGCTCCTGCCCAGGATTTTCTCGCTGATTGTCATGGATCATCACCTCCTCAAGCTATGGATGGGTGGTCAGTTCCTGCTGACTGCTGAGGGCATCGAGGAACTGTCTGGATGTTGTCTGTGCGGCCTGTTGCATGATTTCCACGGGATACCGCAGGCTGAGGGCCCGGGTCGGGCAGGCAGCCACGCATGCGGGACCTCCGACCCGATCCGTGCACAGGTCGCATTTGATGGCGGCCTTCTTTTCCCTGCCACGGATTTCTGTGGTCGCCACACGGATCGCGCCAAAGGGGCAGACGATCATGCAGAGCCTGCATGCGATGCAGAGTCTCGGGTCTACGGCTGTGTAGGTCTTTGTGCGGTAGGTCGCGCCGGTGGGACAGACCCGGACGCAGGGGGCGTCCTCGCACTGCCGGCACTGGGTGGACAGCTTGACCCTGTCCACCTGCACCACCCGATTGCGGGGCTGGAGTCGCTCACCGGCCAGGACGGCTCCCAGGACCGTCCCTGCCCGGGTGTGCGATGCGGCGCAGGCCAGCTCACAGGTGTGGCACCCCACGCAGCGCTCGGGGTCAACAAGGATGAACGGACTTTCTACGGACATGACTTTCACCTCCTTCATAAAGGGATCCTTCCATCTATCCTCTAAAAACCGGGGCCTGTCTGCCAGTATTCGTTACTGACGGTACGCGGCACTCACCCCGGCCTTCCAAAAAGCATGCGCGATTCAGATGGTGTGTCGTCTCTGTCGAAATTCCGCTTCGTTATGGATGAGATAATCAATTTTTTCTCACATCAGCCACCAATAGTCAATATCTGATTTGTCTACACAACCGTGATGAAAAGGGGGACGCCCCGATGTACGAGGCCCGCTCTTTCCTTCGCGGTAAAACAATCGATTTAAAAGTAGTTCCAAGATTATTGTGCAAAAAGCAGGGCACCTGTGATATCCACACACTCACAAGTCCGGATACCCCGCTTAAAGAGGCCCAAAAATCCCATTGATGTTTGTTTCTTATCATTATATCATAGAGTTATAATCTGAATAAATCCGCCTATGGCGGATAAACCAAAATTCACAATTGCAAATTGTGGCATTAGGGGTTGAAGAAGGAGTGGAATGATGTCGTCCCTTGAAAGAATCTCGTTGATCGGCACCGGAGCCATGGGCTCTTTTTATGCCAGTAAACTTTTCGATATGGATCAGAACTGTATATCTCTAATAGCAGAGGGGGAACGCTATGGGCGTCTCAAGAAAAAGGGTTTTTTCGTCAATAACAGGCATTATATCTTGCCAGTTATTAGACCGGATGAAGAGGACCCCCATTCGGATTTGGTCATCGTAGCCGTAAAACATCATCATTTGCCAAAGGCTATTCGTGACATAAGGAACAGGATAGGCGAGAAGACTACCCTATTGTCTGTGATGAATGGTATAGGCAGTGAAGAGCAGCTCGGAGCCGCTTACGGGATGGAAAAGGTATTATATGCCGTTGCAGTTGGTATTGATGCGCTTAGGGAAGATAACCGCCTGACCTATACCACTCAAGGGAGGCTATTCTTTGGCGAGGCAAAGAACCATGTTATCTCGCAGCGGGTCAAGGAAGTGCAATCCCTATTTGATAGAGCCGATATTGTCTACGAGACACCCGTCGACATGATAAGGGTCCTTTGGTGGAAGTTCATGATCAACGTTGGAATAAATCAGGCTTCAGCAGTCCTTCGCGCACCCTATTCCGCGTTCCAGACATCGAAGGAGGCAAAAGAACTCATGGAATCGGCCATGAAGGAGGTCATGGCCATTGCCAAGGAAGCAAAGGTAGATTTGACTGAAAAAGATATCGAAAACTGGTATTCGGTCTTATCCGGTCTCTCCCCGGAGGGTAAGACCTCTATGCTCCAGGATGTGGAGGCCAAGAGGAAGACCGAGGTCGAAATGCTGGCGGGCAAGGTGATTGAACTGGGAAAGATATACGACATCCCAACGCCGGTGAACAAAAAAATTCTTAGATCAATAAAAGAGATAGAGGACGAAAATCCTTAATGAAGATGCAGGAATTCAGTTCTTCCTCGGGCGTCATCGCTCACCGGCCCTCCCTATCCTTTAGCATTGCATACCTCCTTTGTGTGTCATTGAAAAAATCAGTATAAGGATTGTAGAGACATTCCCCTTGTGAGTCAACGGCAGAACGATTTTCACAGCAATTCTCATTTTGGCTTGGACATAGATTTTTTGTAACTCTTTAGCCTCTTGATAGAAGGCGGGGCAACATGACAGGGCCGTGGGGGT
>CAYPDL010000121.1:0-11943 GCA_964409475.1 uncultured Desulfobacteraceae bacterium
TGTGTGCTTTGTGTCTCTGTGTGATAAATTTTTGGTTGCGGCTATGCCGCGTTAGGCACTTCAGGCATTCTAAATTTTAGGCATTTCTCTTACGTGCCGTTGCCATTTTCGTCTGCGCCCGAATCGCAGATGCGTAAAAACATAATCTTATGAGGCCGGTAGTCAAGGCCGTTGCCCGGATTTTTTCGTCCCTCCAGCCTCTAATTTCCTGAGGTTTTCCCTTGCAAAGTCGATGGTCTTATCCAGTTCCAGGGCCAATTTGTAGTATTGCACCGCCTTGTCCCTTTCGCCCATTTCCCTGTAGTTGGAGGCGATGTTGGCATAATCAATGGCCGAACCGGGATTGAGTTCAAGGACCTTCTGGAATGCCTCGATGGCCTTTTCATGCGCCTTTTGTTTGAAATGACAGAAACCCAGGAGGTTATACACATCCGTCCGTTCGTCATCAATCTTCGCCGCTTTTTCAAGGACCTGGATAGCCTCGCTGTACTGCTCCAGATCCTTCAGACAGGCCCCCAGATATGAATAGATGCTCACCCTGTCTTCATCATTGGGCTTCAGTTCAAGGGCCTCTTGGAGGCAGGCCAGGGTGTTTGACGGGTCATTGCGTGCCATGTATGAGAGACCCAGAAAGAATTTGACATAATATCTGTCCGGCAGCATGCGATCCATTTTTTTCAACTCCGAAACGGCCCATTCCGGGTCCCCTCTCTCTGCAATCAGTTTGGCCGTAAACATCCCCACACTGGTGCCCGCGGCCCTCTCTCTGAAATGGGCCCCGGGCACGATGGTATAGAATGCGGGGATGCCCAGTTTGGGATGCATCACGTCTACGACAATGATTTCCATTCCTGTTCGGGCCACTGCCTCGATGCAGTTTTCTACCTCCACCCGAATATTTTTGTGGGAGAGATCGGGGAGGCTGAAAATATCGACGCGTTCGTCGGGATGGAGGACAAAATCGGCCTCGGACAGGTCCCGGAATTTGGGAAGACCACTGGCCACATAATTAGACCCGGAATTGAAATCGCCGGCCAGTTGGGCCACCTCGGTCAGGGCGCGGTTCAAGGCCTTCTGGGGATCGGGCGTGGTTCCTGCGGTCCAGAC
The DNA here is from genome assembly GCA_964409475.1 of uncultured Desulfobacteraceae bacterium. Lineage (GTDB taxonomy): Bacteria > Desulfobacterota > DSM-4660 > Desulfatiglandales > Desulfatiglandaceae > AUK324. The sequence continues at coordinate 1,108 of CAYPDL010000121.1, forward strand.
GATCTCACTTTTTTCGGGAAAATTGTCCGGATCATAGGCAAGGACCCCGACCGAAGGGATCCCCACGTTCGATGTGTAATCCGACGCGAAAAGCCGGATGCCCGCTTTACGGTACTTTCCGATCATCTCCGCAACAAGGGGATCGGTTACGCTGTCCAGGTCGATGGCCGGCGTCTTCAGCCTCCCTCTGCTGACGAGGGATGATACATGCCGCTCCACGACCTCGCAGATCCCTTGGCTGATCGCCTCCTCTGCACAATTTCCGGCCGAAGCGCCGTTGAACTCATTTATGGCAAAAAACCAGTCAAAGGGAATCAGGACGGCTTCCTGCTTCGTCATATTGTAGCCCCAGGTCCATTTGAGCGGCAATCCTGAAAAGATCTCCCGGGCGGCATCCAGGACTTCCGAATCATCATGGACCGATCGGGCAATCATCTCAAAAGGGAGGGCCCGGTCTTGAATATTTCGGTATTCCTCGACCATGAAGTTTTCCGGATCTTTGGAGAAGCTGAAAAAGCTGAACCGTTCCGCCAATTCCATGACCGCGCTGGCCTCGGACTGGGCCGGCGTGCCCCCCTTCCCCATCTGCTTCTTGGATCCGATGACGGCCTCGGCGTCACGCCCGCATACGCTGAAATAGACGGGAAGGCCGAGCCTCCCATTATCGATCCGGACGGTCTCTTTCAGGATATCCATGTCCATCCTCTGAAGCCTTTCCCTGAAACGCCGGACCGTTTCCTCAGGAGATACGATCTTGTCCTGGTCAAGGGTGTACCCCTTATAGGCGTCTTTCAATACAATTTGATGATTCAAGGCAGATCTCCTCCGGGGTGGAATTGCAATCCGTCTCAAGGTCCCTCTCCTTATCCTTTGCCGCAGCCATGTCCCGGAAAGGCAGTTGCTCTCACGCGTGCAGGCACTGATAGGACCTTACGCACCGATGGCCCACGACACTTACCCTATTTCTCCCGTTGCGTCAAGGGTTGTGGAACAAGGCCCTGAAATTCCCAATTAATAATTGTAAGGGTTCACAGGTTCTGGGTTTCCTGCTGAAGAATGATTCACGATTGGGGATGGGGAAAAAGGCTTGACAGACCAAGATCGCAAGAGTAAAGGAATCAAACATAGTTGATATTGACGTCTTGTACAAGTATCATCCCAATATCGCTTGACCTTATCGAAAACGGCTCACTTCCGGAGGAATTGTCATCAATATATAGCTATCCAAAAAATGAATAACGGATCGTCCAATTATCCCTATGGTTCAGGAAGGAAAATAAAGATAACATGATCGGGTTCATTAAAACTCTTTTTTTGTCCATAGCCAAGAAGCAGATGATGGCGCTAACCGGACTCGGTTTCTGTGCCTTTCTGGCGATCCACCTTTTTGGGAACCTCACCATTTATGGGGGAAAGAGCCGCTTTAATGCCTACTCGGATCACCTCCATTCCCTTGGTGTACTGATCAATGTGGCCGAGATCGGACTGCTTCTCATGGCCATCATTCATATCCTCCTGGCGGCCCTCCTCTATGTTGAAAACTGGCGGGCAAGACCGATTCGGTATGTCATGAAAAAAAATGCCGGGGGCCGAACCCTCAGTTCCACCTTAATGCCCTACACAGGCCTCTATATTCTTGTCTTTGTGATTATTCATCTGCTCAACTTTCACTTTATCGAGCGTAGCGATCAGGGCATATTTCAGAATGTGGCCTATCTTTTTTCAAGACCCGGATATGTCGTCTTCTATATCATTTCAATGATCGTGGCGGCTTTTCACGTCAAACACGGCTTCTGGAGCGCCTTTCAGACACTTGGCGCCAACCACCCCAAATACATGCCTTTGATCAGGGTAATCAGCCTTGTATTCAGCCTGTGTGTGGCAGCGGGCTTTGGATTCATCCCCATTTTTATGATGGCAAGCACGTAAGGAGATTGTTTATGCCCTTGGATTCCAAGGTGCCGGGAGGTCCGCTGCAGGAAAAGTGGGACCGGCATCGCTTTGAACTGAAGCTGGTCAACCCGGCCAATAAAAGGAAGTATGAAATTATTGTGGTCGGCACGGGACTTGCCGGGGCCTCTGCCTCCGCCACCCTGGCTGAACTGGGTTACCATGTCAAAACCTTTTGTATCCAGGACAGCCCCCGTCGCGCACACAGCATCGCGGCCCAGGGCGGGATCAATGCGGCGAAAAACTATCAGGGAGACGGGGACAGTATTCGGCGTCTCTTTTACGACACCATCAAGGGAGGCGACTTTCGCTCAAGGGAGGCGAATGTTTATCGACTGGCCCAGATCAGCACTGAAATCATCGATCAGTGTGTGGCCCAGGGGGTGCCCTTCGCCCGGGAATACGGCGGTTTGCTGGCCAACCGGTCCTTTGGAGGGGCCCAGGTATCACGGACCTTTTACGCCAGAGGACAGACAGGGCAACAGCTTCTTCTGGGGGCCTACAGCTCGCTCATGCGGCAGGTCGGCATCGGCCAAATCAAGATGTTCCCACGCCGGGAGATGCTGGATCTGGTGCTGGTCGACGGCTGTGCCCGCGGCATCGTCGTCCGAAATCTGATCACGGGCGTTATTGAAAGCCATTCAGCCCATGCCGTTGTGCTGGCCACAGGCGGTTACGGAAATGTCTATTTTCTCTCTACCAACGGGATGAGTTCCAATGTGAGCGCGATCTGGCGCGCTTACAAACGGGGGGCCTTTTTCGCCCACCCCTCATTTGTCCAGATCCATCCCACCTGCATTCCGGTTCACGGCACCTACCAGTCCAAACTCACCCTCATGAGCGAGAGTCTTCGAAATGACGGCCGCGTCTGGGTCCCGAAAAAAGCCGGCGATAAACGCCCGCCGGAAGAGATACCGGACAGCGAAAGGGACTATTATCTGGAGGAGAAATACCCCAGCTTTGGAAATCTCGTTCCCCGCGACGTGGCCTCTCGGAATGCAAAGCAGCAGTGTGATCAAGGAAAAGGGGTGGGACCGACCGGTTATGCCGTGTACCTTGATCTCAGAGATGCCATCCAGAGAGACGGGGAAGACGTCATCCGAAAAAAATACGGCAATCTCTTTCAGATGTATGAAAGGATCACGGCCGACAACCCCTATAAAACCCCGATGATGATCTATCCTGCGATCCATTATACCATGGGCGGGTTATGGGTGGATTACAACCTGATGAGCACCATCCCAGGGGTTTTCGTCCTGGGCGAGGCCAATTTTTCCGATCATGGGGCCAACAGGCTCGGGGCGAGCGCCCTGATGCAGGGGTTGGCCGACGGGTACTTTATTATTCCCTACACCATCGGCGGCTACCTGGCAGGCGCTTCCTTTAATTCCGTGGATGAAAACCACACGGCCTTCGGCGAGCCTGTAAAGGCGGCGAACGATGCCACAGAGAGGCTGCTCTCCATCAAAGGAAAGCGGACCGTGGATGATTTTCACAGGGAACTGGGTCACATCCTCTGGGAGCATTGCGGCATGTCCCGGAACGAATCAGAGATGCGCAAGGCAAAGGAACTGATCCCGGAACTTAGGGAGGCCTTTTGGAAGGATGTCAATGTCCCGGGCGCATCCGCAGACCTCAATCAGTCCCTGGAGAGGGCGGGCCGTGTAGCCGACTTTCTTGAATTTGCGGAACTCCTGGTTGAGGACGCCCTGAGCCGGAAGGAATCCTGCGGCTGCCATTTCAATGAGGCCTATCAGACAAAGGATCACGAGGCCCTGCGTAACGATGAGGAATGCTGCGATGTCGCGGCGTGGGAATTCACGGGACAGGGAAAAGAGCCCAGACTTCACAAGGAACCCCTCACCTTCGAAAATGTTGGGCTGACCCAGAGGAGCTATAAATGAGCGGAACAATCAACCTAACCTTAAAAGTCTGGCGTCAGAAAGGCCTGGACGTTAAAGGACATATGGAAACCTACGAGGCCAAGGAGATCTCGACGGATATGTCCTTTCTGGAAATGCTGGATGTGGTCAATGAAAAACTGACCCTTGAAGGAAAGGACCCTATCGCCTTTGATCACGACTGCCGCGAAGGGATTTGCGGGATGTGCGGCGCCATGGTCAACGGCATCGCCCATGGCCCTCAAAAGGAAACAACCCTCTGCCAGCTCCATATGCGGCATTTCAAGGACGGAGACACCCTTGTCATTGAACCGTGGCGCGCAAAGGCCTTTAAGGTGGTTAAAGATCTGGTTGTCGACAGGAGCGCCTTTGACAAAATTCTTCAGGCAGGGGGCTATATTTCCGTCAATACGGGCGGGGCCCCGGACGGCAACACCACCCCCATTCCCCAGCAGGCCGCGGAACTGGCCATGGATGCCGCAGCATGCATCGGGTGCGGGGCCTGCGTGGCTGCCTGCCCCAATGCCTCGGCCATGCTGTTTGTGGGGGCCAAGATCTCACATCTGGCCCTGTTGCCCCAGGGAAAACCGGAGGCGGCCAAGCGGGCACTCAGCATGTTGCGAAAAATGGATGAGCTGGGATTCGGCAACTGCACCAACGAAACCGAGTGTGAAAAGGTCTGCCCAAAGGCCATCTCGATTACAAATATTGCCAGGTTCAACCGGGAGTTTCTCAAGGCAGGCCTTCTTTCACATGAAAAGTAATCCTGCCGATCATCCCCCGACAGTCAAAAAAGAAGGCCTTCGCCCGGAATCGTTTCAGGGCCCCGGGAAAAGGGCCCGTGTGACCTTGCTCTGAGATCAAGGGTTTCCGCTTGGACTGACACATCTTTCCCGAGACCATGCAACCCATGCAACACAGTGACAGGAAGGCGATTTTCGGCTGGGCCATGTATGACTGGGCCAATTCGGCCTTTGCCACCACGGTGATGGCCGGATTCTTCCCCATCTTTTTCAAACAGTTCTGGAGCATCGGGGCCGACCCCACACTGAGCACCGCCCGGTTGGGGCTGGCCAACTCCATGGCAGGGATTGCCGTGGCCCTGTGCGCCCCCGTACTGGGCGCCATTGCCGACAAAGGGTCTTCAAAAAAGAAATTCCTCCTCTTTTTTGCATTTATGGGCGTCGTGATGACACTTTCCCTGTACACGGTGTCCAAGGGGAACTGGCCTGCGGCCGTCCTTCTCTACGTCTTCGCAACGATCGGGTTCTCCGGAGGAAATATCTTCTACGATGCCCTGATCATGGCCGTCGCGCCCGAGAGAAAGATGGACGTGGTCTCCGCCCTTGGGTTTTCTCTCGGATATCTGGGCGGCGGCATCCTTTTCGCCCTGAACGTCTGGATGACCCTGAGCCCTGCGACCTTCGGCTTTGCAGGCCCTGGTGAGGCTGTTCAATTCTCCTTTCTCACCGTGGGGATCTGGTGGGCCGTATTTTCAATACCGCTTTTTCTCTTTGTCAGAGAACCCCCCGGGACGAAACCGGCATCCGGTCTGAACATGGTGCGGGCAGGTTTCAATGAGCTGAAGAATACATTTCAAAAGGTCCGCCGTCTCAAGACCATCTTTCTTTTCCTCCTGGCCTACTGGCTCTATATTGACGGTGTGGATACGATTATCCGAATGGCCGTGGATTACGGCATCTCCATCGGCCTTGAATCCAATGACCTGATCGTCGCCCTCCTCATTACCCAGTTCGTGGGATTCCCGTCAGCCATTGGATTCGGATTCTTAGGCAACAGGATCGGGGCCAAGCGGGCCATTTTTGCGGCCATCGCGGTCTATCTCTTCGTTACCGTCTGGGCCCCTTTCATGGAAACCAGCAGAGAATTTTACATCATGGCCATGACCGTCGGACTGGTCCAGGGCGGCATCCAGGCCTTGAGCCGCTCCTTTTACGCGAAAATCATTCCCGCTGAAAAATCAGCCGAATATTTCGGGTTTTACAACATGATAGGGAAATTCTCCGCGATCATCGGCCCGGGCTTCATGGGCGGCGTCGGGCTTGCGGCCAGATCGATGGGATATTCCAGCAATATGGCGTCGAGAATCAGTATCACAGCGGTTTCCCTCTTTTTCCTGGCCGGGGGCGTCCTCCTCTTTTTCGTCAATCAGGAAAAGGGGAAGCAGGAGCTCACATATGTTTCGGGCATACATGCCTGAAGTCGGCCGGCGCGTCTCAGCCGGGAGGAATATACTGGATGCTACGTGACCTAATTGCCAAAAACAGGAGTTACCGGCGTTTCTTTGAGGAAAAGGAGGTCCCGATCGAGACACTCCGGGAACTGGTGGACCTTGCCAGGCTCTCCGCGTCATCGGCCAACCTGCAGCCCTTGAAATATATCCTTTCCTGTGATCCGCAGAAAAACAGTCTAATATTCCCCCACCTTGCATGGGCGGCCTATCTCAGGGACTGGCCAGGCCCGCAGCCGGGAGAAAGACCTTCTGCCTATATCATCATTTTGGGCGACACTGAGATACGGAAGTCATTTGGATGCGATCATGGAATAGCTGCCCAGAGCATCCTCTTGGGGGCAACGGAAAAGGGCTTCGGCGGATGTATGATCGGATCCATTGATAAGCAAGGCCTGCGTGCCACGCTTCGCATACCCTCCCGTTATGACATCCTTCTTGCCCTGGCCCTCGGCGCGCCCAAAGAGACCGTCGTTATCGAGACAGTCGATCATACCGGAAGCATCAAGTATTGGCGAGACAGCGACGACGTTCATCACGTACCCAAGCGCGGCCTCGATGACATCATCGTGTAAAACAGGATAGACGACTGATCGACAACCCAGGGACCCTCTGCAGAATCCACCTGTTGCATACAGTGAGTTTCCGTTCATTTCAAAACCCATTGATGGACTACTGCTGCACCCAGCCATGCTCCAAAACTTGAGACAAGAACGATGGGCAGCGTAAGATGCTTTTTGAAGCAGAAGAATGCCACAAGGAATAAGAGGATGCTTTGCAGGATTCCCCACAGGGCTCCTTTGGCGAAGTCCTGCATGACTTGAGGGTCGCCCTTGTTTCCCAGATACACCCACACAAGAATAAACCCAGGAATTCAAATACAGGGCCACCTTGCCATTGCCTGTGGGGAGGCATTGGATGAAAACCACAAAGAGCTCAGCATGTCACGTGGCCTAGCAGGGAGGCCGCCAGGCCATTGTGCATCAAACTGCTTGACAGATGGAGAGATGACGTCCAATGTAGGGCCTTTGTTGTGAGAAATGACATGGTGACAGGCAGGACGTACATAGATGAAAAAGATTTTTTACGGCTGGTGGATCGTTCTGGCCACAAGCCTGATTCATATATGGGGGGCAGGAACCTTCTATTACGGCTTTACGGCCTTTTTCAATCCGATTGTCGATGAGTTGGGCTGGAGTTATGCCGCCACCTCCTTTGCAGCCTCCCTCAGAAGCATAGAGGGCGGCATCGCTTCCCCCCTCGTGGGTTTTGCAACAGACAGGTACGGCGCCAGGCGTCTTCTTGTTCTGGGAAGCATCCTGGGAGGGCTCGGGTTCATCCTCCTGGCCCGGATTCAGACCCTCTGGTCCTTTTACCTCATTTTCATATTCCTCTCTGTGGGATCGAGTTTCCTCTTCCCTGTCCCCGGCTGGACTGCTGTAGCCAACTGGTTTGTAAAAAAACGCGGCATCGCCTTAGGCACCCTGTCCGCGACCATGGGCATCGCCGGGCTGGTCATCTATCTGGTGAACTGGCTCATAGGCCTCTACGGGTGGCGGCAGACCCTGGTTATCGTGGGGATCGGCATGTGGGCGATCGGGATCCCGTCGGCATTGGTTGTACGAACCCGCCCGGAGCCATACGGGCTCTTGCCCGACGGTGATGACGCCCTCCCTCTGAAACAGGGTCGATCCACCGTGACCCTATCCCAAGAGGGTCAAAAGGAACAGGAATTCACCGCCCGAGAGGCCCTCAAGACCAGGGCCTTCTGGATGCTGGCCATACTTGTGACCCTCTCTGCGGCCACGCTGCATGCGGTGGTTGTGCATATCATGCCCTATCTGATCAGCATCCACTTCAGCCGGGAAACAGCCGGACTCACGGCCTCTCTCCTCATCCTGGTGAGTGCCATGGGAAGGTTTGTCCTGGGGTGGCTCACCAGCCGGGTGGACACCCGATATCTCATGGCCCTTGCACTCCTGCTCCAGGCCCTGGGCCTGCTGGCCCTGACCAATGTCCAGGGACTGGGCATGGCGGCCCTTTTTGTGGGGCTGTTCGGTCCCGGGTACGGCGGGGTCATCACCCTCAGGCTTACCATGCAGGCTGAATACTTTGGCAGTAAGGCCTTCGGCGCCATTCAGGGGATCATGATGGCCATCCTCATCATCGGGACCATGGCAAGCCCTCTCCTGGCAGGGTATTGTTTCGACATATATGGGACCTATCGCCCGGCATGGCTGATTATGGCCCTCCTTCTTTTGATCATCACCCCCCTCTCTATCCTGGCCAAACCGCCCAGAAAACAGGTAGCGGCCTGATGGCAACGAGGGCCCCCGTTTGAACCTTTGAACCGTGAACCCCTGAACGATCGCAACGAAAGGAAGATGATATGGCCGCTGAAGAAGAGAGAGTCGAAATCAGGAAACCGCAGGGGCACTACTGTTTTGCCTGCGGCACCGAGAACCCGATCGGGCTAAACCTGCAATTCTACCGTCTTGGGGATGCTGTCTGCGCGGATATTACGTTGGGGAAATATCATGAAGGATGGCAGGATATTGCACACGGCGGCATCATCTCGACGCTCCTCGATGAGGTGATGTCGTGGGCCATCATGGTTTCAAAAAAGACCTTTCTCGTAACCCGGAAAATGGACATCAAATATATTCAGAATGTATCCATCGGCATTCCCCTGACCGTGACCGGCCGGCTTGTGGACGACTCCTCGCCCCCCAAAATTCGGGCAAAGGGAGAAATCAGGGATGACCAGGGAAGTCTCCTGGTCCGGAGCAACGGCGAGTTCGTTGTCATTCCTCAAGAGAAGTTTTCCTCTATGCCGGCCAGTTTTAAGACCCAGATGGCATCGTTGTTTCAATCTTTTGGATAGCGGGATCTCACCGCATGACTACTTAGTGCTTGACAGAAAACCCCAGTTTTCGGTCAAGAAATCCGAAGCACGAAATGCGAAACAATGACCGAAATACAAATGACCAAATTAACAAAATATAAAAATCTCAAAAGGTTGTGTTTCATCGTTTTGGATTTTGATATCTGAATTTGTTTCGGGTTTCGGATTTCCATATTCGTATTTCGCCTGAACAGGGGTTTTCGTTCAGGCACTACTTAAGATCAGGAACAAGCCTGTACGCCCAGTTTAAAATTACCATCGCAGCCATCAGCCATACAGCAGGGGGAGATTTCAGTAGACGGAACAAGCTGGTCCTGAGCCTGAGACCTGTAATAAGGGCGGTCAGATGCCAGGCAAACAGGAGGGCAGTCGCCACATATATCAGGCAGGCCAACGGTGCATTGTGGACGGCGAAGGCCCAGTTTCCATGGGCAATCGCCCAGAACGACCGGGTCAGGCCGCAGAACGGACAGGGATATCCGGTGAGGCTCAAAAGCGTGCATTTTATCAGGGGAAGATCGTCGCACGCAACCGCGTGGGGCAGCATCAATGCGATTCCCGTTACGATAGCAAGCGGGAGGTGCGCGCTCACCACATCCCAGTAGGAATCAGGACGGGACCAGGACAAAAGCGATACCTGCTTCACTTCCCCTTCCCTCCTCCCTCACCTGCCGCCTTGACCTGAGGCAACCCTGTAACACCCCCGTGACACACGCTACGCAGGCTGGACCCGCTCAACATCGTTCTTGTCGCCGTCATTCGGATCCTTCACTGGCGTAACCCCGGACTCATCCCCTCCAAATACATCCCGGTAGGCCACTGTCAGGATGCAGGCCTGGATCGGAAGGGTGAAAACGACGCCGATGCCGCAGGCGATGGCGCCGATACTGCCGATGAGGTTTGAGACAATTGCAAAGCCCAAAAACGGCCAGAAATTGGGTTTGACCTTGTTGAAACTCTCTACAGAAGCAGGCCAAAATTCCGTCCGCCTGTCAACGATGAGAAACATGCCGAACATGAGCAGGGCATGGGCGACAAAGACCACGAACAGGGAGGCGAGTTGCCCGATGCAGGGGACCAGACCGATAATCACCGACACTGCAAAAAGTGCGATTCCCCATACGATCACAAAGAGGAACGAATTCAGGAAATAGTCAAACCCCCTGAACAAGGTCCCCACCTCCGGTCTGGGGTCTTTCTTGTCGATAAGTCTGAAGATAATGAGGAGAACGCCAGCTGCCATGGGACCGGCAAGGACGCCGACCGTTACCGCGCTGAGGACAACGGCAATGAGGGAGGCCAACACAAGTATGGCAATATTTTCCTTATACAGCTTAAATCCCTTTTCGATCCACTCACCGAACTTGACCTCAACATCTTCCATATTGCACCTCCCAATGAAAAACATCCCTGGTTAGCGGGTCCCGTAACGCGGCGGCAACCGCCCGTGCGGCACTCCGCTTTTTTTGTTGCCTAGTTTTCGTTCATGAAGGTTTATTTATCTGATAGTCTTCAAGAAAAGGTTTTTGGGGTTTTGCAAGACCTTGCCCGCAACATAACCCATGCCGGAACCGAAGCCGAGGGAATGAGTGCAGAACAGGCTGTTCGGACGGATTCGCTCACACACGCAATCGATATTCCCAGTTTGCATCCTACGAAAGGCATGGCCGCCCCCAACTCCCTCACCGCCCGACAGCACGAGAGACTCCAGATCTGAGGTGAAAATTTTGGCGACTTTACGCGAGACATTTTGTTTGTGGTTATCCCGTGTTAGGCGCCATGTCTGTAACCTTTCTGCAACCTGCGGATAAGTTAGTGCATTAATGGTT
>CAYPDL010000122.1:0-11548 GCA_964409475.1 uncultured Desulfobacteraceae bacterium
TACCTGCCGAACATCCGGTTGAAATCGGTCCATGCCCCTTCGTGCCGGTCCCTTTCCATGAACCGGCTGATCCCGTTGATCTTTGCATCCAGATCGTCTATCAGATGAAGGGCAAAGGCCTCTAAGAACTTGGGCGTCTTGGGGGACCCGAAATCGTACTGGCCGTGGTGACTCAGTATCAAATGTTTCAATCGAACTGCCAGTTCCTGTGGGAACTCCCGGAATGCCTTCAGCCTCTCATCGACCATGGCGACGCCCAGGACCACATGTCCGACCAATCGTCCTTCATCCGTATAGTCGATCAGAAGATCGTATCTGAGTTCCCTGATCTTACCGATATCGTGGAGAAACGCCGATGCGATGAGCAGGTCCCGGTTCAGTTGCGGATAATGGTCGGCCGCATGCACGGCCATTCGACAGACCGACAGGGTATGCTCTAAGAGGCCCCCTATATAGCCGTGATGAAATGTCTTTGCGGCCGGCGCCTTTTTGAACCGGGCCATAAACTCCCGATCACTCAGGAAACTATCGACCAGACCCTTCAGATGAACATCCTGGACCTCCCGGAGAATCGCCCGGAGAGACCGGATCATCTCCGATGGATCTTCGGGACTTACCTCCAGAAAAATCTCCGGGTCCGGCGATTCCTTGAACAGGTCAAGGCCTGAGACGGTTATCTGGAGCTGATCGCGGTAGGAACCGGCCTTTCCCTCAACCTGAACGATATCTCCCTCATGAAAAAGCCTTGAAATCGATTCAGCGTCTTCCCAGACCTTTGCGGGTATCTCGCCGGTCCTGTCTGCCAGGGTCATGCTCAGGAATGCGTTCCCGTTCCGGGTCTTTGCCACACGCTTTTCCTTGACCAGGTAACAGCCGGAAACCCGGTCTTCCTCCTGGATTGTATCGACCCACAGATGGGGGGGACGATCGTCTGTTCGGTTTTGTGTCATCTCAGCAACCAATCCCGCCAAGGCGGGACTCACACAAAGACGCGAAGGCGCAAAGATTTTCTTTTTTTACAGTGTGTTGACCCATAATCCACTCGCTTGTCCGCAGGTTGCAGACATAGAACTTAATTCCTATCCACCATCGAGCATCCAGTCCCGCTTTCAGCGGGATCTCCGCTTCGCTCCGACCGGCATCCGGAATCCAGACGCTAATCATCAAAGTTGCCTGCGCCGCCTTTGTCCGAATTGATCGCGGTCGCCCTTTCGCGTATTCGGGCCTCTGTCCATCGGGCCGGATCCTCGATCCGCTTCCCTTTCGGCCCCAGGTCATGGGAGCCGGTCTCCAAAATGGCCTCAACGCCCAGTGGAGCGCTGTCCCCGGCATTGAAGACTTGGGTCAGCAGGTCGTAGACAAAGTCTTCCACCCCTTTTGCCATCCTCTCACGGATCTCTCGGGGAAGGCCCAGCAGCTTGTTCTCAAAGGGGAGGTTGAGCTTCTTGTAGTTGCCACCCTTAAGACCTTCTGTCTTGGCGTAGGCCACCATCTGGTTCCACATCTCATCGGTCATGCCATTCGTGGAGACCTTCAAGAATTCGCCGTCGTCATCCAGGATCGCATTGCCGAACTCGTTGACCTGCACGCCCCACGTAATCATCTGTAGGGCCGTTGCCACATTGGCCTTGGTGGTACGGGTCTGCCGGACAATCTCCCTGAGACGTTCGGAGCTGTTGCCGGAGGTCCCATGCTGGGCCCCTGAGACGTTGTATTTGGCCAGGGCCTTGTGGATTTCCACGGTCAGGGGGACCTGGATTCCCGCATCGCTTGCCTCGATCCCGTGGGTGGTCCCGTTGTTGAGCGCGATCCAGTCCGGGAAGATATCGTGGGCATTGAGGCCCTGAATCAGAAACAAGGCCTCGTTGGGGGTGGAGAGGCCCTCCTTCCCCTTTATCTCGCCCACCTCGGTCTCATATCCGGCCCACCCGGGCAGATAGGGGTTGAGGGTCAGATTGGCCAAAAGATTTTCGTCATCCGGGAGGTGGGATGCGTCAATGGCCACCGAGGTAATGCCCGCATCAAACATGGACGGGATCTCGGTCTTTGCCGCCTCCACGTCCCCCGGCCCCTTAATGCCGTAATGATCCGCATGGATGGCTACCGGGACCGTAATGCCCAGTTCATTCATGATGGCATCCACGTGCATGGCCATATTCCAGTAATTGACCGCGCAGTAAGAGGTGGCGCCCCCTTCGGACTTGGCGATCTCGATGATAATGGCGGCATTGGCCCGCTGGGCCGCCTTGAGCGCACCGCGGATCACAAACCGGTTCCGGCCGTTGGCGGCAATGGTCATGGCCTTTCCCTTTTGCATCAGGGCCCGGTCAATCACCTTCCCGCTGACGATCAGGGCCCTGGAATTGGGGAACAAGCGGACAATCGTGGGCGGACGCCCGATATCGAGTGCCTTTTCAAAATCCTTCGATCCATCTCCTGTATGAACAGACATGGCAGTCCTCCTTTCTTCATAAATCAGTTTGAAGGTATCGGTTGATTCATCGGGACCCGTCCGGAGTCCGATGCCCCATATCCTCTTTCGAGTCGCCTTTCCCTAAAAGGCCGTCCATCTCCTTTTGCAGCCTTTGCTGGAGGGCCGGATCACTGCTGGCCAGCTCCTTTGCCTTCCTGAAATGGAACTGGGCCTTCTGGAACTGCCCCAACGTCTTGAAGTAGCGTCCGAAATTGTAGTGGGCCAGGGCCAGCCGCTTTTCCTTCCCGTACAAAAGGCCCAGATGATAATAGACATCATTTCTCACCGGCGGGAGATAGGAGAGTTTCTCAAAAAGCCGCAGGGCCTCGCTGTTCCGGTTGGCGCCTTCATAGGTGATCCCCAGGAGATAGAGCGCGGCCTTGTCCCCGTAATCCAGGCGCAGGACCTTTTCCAACGCGGCCTCGGCCTCTTTATCCTGGCCATTCATCTGGTAGGCCTCCCCCAGGGCCCTCAATATGGGGATGAAGTCGGGCTTTCCCTCAAGCGATTGCCTCAGCTCCCGGATGCCCTGGTCATATTTTGACTCCTCCATATAAACCATCCCCAGGCCGAAATGGGGGAGCGGCGCGCCGGGGTCCTTTTCCAGCTCATTTTTGAACACCCTTTCAGCATCGTTGGGATCGAGGCACTTGGCCGTAATGACGGTCTTGAATGCGGGAAAACGGGACTCTAGCAGGACGGCTTCCCGGCTCAGGGGCCTCGGGGTGTACCCGGTCAACATGGACTCCAGATTGGCCATCCTTTCAGGACCCGTCGGATGGGTCAGGAGATAGGCCGGGATCTTGCTGGTGCCCAACCAGCTCCCTTTCTCGATCTTGTTAAGGGCCTGGATCATCCCCCCGGGATCAAGGCCCGTCGGCTCCATAAACTTGTAACTATATTGATCGGCCTGTCGTTCGTCTTCGCGGCTGTAATGAAGCTGGGCCTGCATCCCGGCGGCGATGGACCCGGTCATCAAGGCCCCCGCAACCTCACCCCCGAGGAACATCCCGGCTAAGATCCCGGCCAGCGTGGCCAGCCCGATCATCTTGCTCTGCTCGATTCGCTGGGCCAGATGGCGTGCCGCGATATGGCCGATCTCGTGGCAGATGACCGCAGCCAGCTCATCAAGGTTGTCCATGGCCTCTATCAGGCCGGAAAATACGAAAATATGACCTCCCGGTGCGGCAAAGGCGTTCAAGGTGTTATCCTTGATAACATAGAAATGAAAAGGGAAACTTTTGGTTTCCAGGGGGGTGATCAGGTAGTGTCCCAGGTCGTTGATATACTGATTCACAAACGGATCATCCACGACCTGGAGCTGGGCCAGCACCTGGGCCATGAACTCCTCTCCCATCTTGCGCTCGTCTTCAATGGAAAGGGCCGAGACCTCTGGCACAAAGGGGGATGAAGACCATAGAAAGAGGATGGAAAGACATCCGCAAACAACCCGATGGAGATAAGAACGGTATTTTTTCTTCATAGGGCAACATCCTCTGAAGCCGCATTATCTGCCTGCACCTGCGGGGCCTCGATCCAGAGCCCCTCCAGGTCATAAAATTCCCTGAGCGGCTGGTAAAAGATATGGATGATCACATCTCCGTAGTCCATGAGAACCCACTGACCCTCCTGCTCTCCTTCGGCGCCATAGGCCCGAAGGCCTGCGTCGCGCAGGGTTCTCTCGAGATGACGGGAGATCGCCTGAACCTGCCTTGTGGAACTTCCGCTGGTAATCAGAAAATAGTCGGCAACCGACGTGAGCGCCTCCACATGCAACAGGACAGGGTCCACGGCCTTCCGTTCCCTTATTGTCTTCAGGCAGAGCCGCGCTTTGTCAATGGATTGCATCATTATAAATACAGTAACCGTTCACGGGTTCAAAGGTTCAGTTGTTAAGGGTTGTTTTTCTGGTCCTTCAATCCAATTTTGCAGACCTACTTGCCATAAGTGGTCCCTCGTTCGTCACTTCAAACCACAAAACAAGCAATCGAAGGGACGCATATTGCCAAAAAGATGCTGTGTTGCCTTCGAATCGGATCGCTATTGTTGCTTTTCCTCATAACCTGGAACCTTGAACCCGGAACCTGTGAACGCTTACCTTTTATTTTACCGATAAAGTCCATTTTTGGCAATATATATGCCGACATCCTCAGGGACCAGAAAGCGAATCGATCGATTGTCCCTTACCATCTCCCTGATGCGCGTGGAAGATATATCCATGAGGGTCGTGTTCACCAACCGCACCGTCTTGCCGGACGGGGCCGTAAAGAGATCAGGACCGCCCGCTTCCAGGTCGATACCCACCCCGAGATCTGAAAGGACCCCGCTCAGGGCACTGCTATCAGTCTCGAACCCGGCACGGCTGATGATGACAAAGTGGGCATAGTCAAAAAGGTGTTCACATTCCTTCCAGGTCCTGATCTCTAAAAAGGCGTCCATGCCCAGGATAAAAAAGATCTCCGCATCCGGACCGAAGATACGGTGAAGTTCCCTGAGGGTCTCGATAGAGTAGGAATGCCCGGGTCGTCTCCCTTCCAGGTCCACGGCCTCAAGGCAGGGGGAAATATTCGCGGCCAGCCGGGTCATGGCCAAGCGGTGACTGAATGGCGTCACGGCCTCATTTGTCTTGTGTGGGGGGGATGCGGAGGGGATCAGATATACCTTTTCCAGATCCAGTTCCTGGCATATTTCCTCTGCAGAACGGAGATGGCCTAAATGAATCGGGTCAAACGTCCCGCCCAAGATGCCGATTCTCAAAAAAGCCCTCCCTGGAAGATCTCAGTGCCTTTGGACTGGTCGAGTGGTCGAGTGGTGATGAAACTGGAAACTTGAAATTGCAAACTGGGGCTGGAAACCGAACAATAAAACTTCCATTCTGAACTCTACACTCCACACTCCGCACTTTAGTCGCTTAATTCCTCGTCTGCCCCTGCCCATAAACAATAAATTTGGTGGTTGTCAGCTCCTCTAATCCCATGGGCCCAAATGCATGAAGCTTGGAGGTGTTGATCCCGATCTCGGCGCCGAGCCCCAACTGGTTGCCGTCGCTAAACCGGGTGGAGGCGTTGACCAGGACCACGGACGAATCCACCTCTGCCAGAAACCGCTGAGACCGGTCATAATCGCTGGTAATAATAGCCTCCGTGTGCCGGGACCCATAGGTTTCGATATGATCGAGGGCCTCATCCATATCTGTGACGATCTTGACGGCAAGGATCAGGTCCAGGAACTCTGCAGGCCAGTCGGACTCTTCTGCAGGCCGGATGTCCGGGATGAGGGCCAGGCAGCGGGGGCATCCCCGAATCTCAACGCCCCCATCCCGAAATCGCTTCACCATCTCCGGCAGAAACTTCGGGGCTATGGCCTCATGCACCAGGAGGGTCTCCATGGCGTTGCAGACCCCCGGTCTCTGGACCTTGGCATTATAGCAGATCTCCTCCGCCATGTTGAGGGAGGCAGACCGGTCTACATAGACATGACAGACGCCTTTGTAATGCTTCAATACCGGGATCCTGGAATGGCTGGTGACGAACCGAATGAGTCCCTCGCCCCCCCTTGGGATGATGACGTCTATCCACTCCTCCAGGCCTATCAGGATGGTCACGGCCTCCCTGTCGGTGGTCGGTATGACCTGGATGGCCTTCTGGGAAACCCCGGTCTCCTTTAGGGCCTCGGCCAGGAGACGGCCCAGAATGATATTGGAGTGAATGGCCTCTGAGCCCCCTTTCAGGATCACCGCATTGCCCGATTTGAGACACAGACCGGCCGCATCCACGGTCACGTTGGGCCGCGACTCGTAGATAAATCCGATGACACCCAGAGGGATCCGGACGCGACCCACCTGGAGGCCGTTGGGCCGTTTCCACATGCCCGTGATCTCGCCCACCGGATCGGGCAGGCCCGCCACCTCCCGAAGCCCCTGTGCCATGTCCGCTATGACCGAGGCACTGAGGGTCAGACGGTCGATCATGGCCGTAGAGAGACCTGCCTCTCTGGCAATGGACAGGTCCTTCTCGTTTTCTTTGATGATCTCTTCCTGGTGCTCCAGAAGCCGCTTCGCCATCAACTCCAGGGCATCGTCTTTCTGCTGCCTTCCCATTCTTCGGAGCTGCCGTGAGGCCTCCCTGGCGTCTCGGGCCATATCTTCCATCATATGCGAAAGCCGCATAACGCCTCATCCTCCTCCATCTGATCAGCCAGGACCAGGTTGTCCCGATGGATGACCTCGTCATCGTGTTTAAATCCCAGCCTCGCAGCGATCTCGGAGCTTTTCGCCCCCATAATCGTTCGGATGTCCCCGGAATGGTAATTGACCATGCCCACGGCAAGCTCCTTCCCAGACTCATTCAGCAGAAGGACCGAATTGCCAAGGCTGAATCTTCCCCTCACCTCCCGAATGCCTGAAGGGAGGAGGCTCTTTCCCTCTTTCAGAATAGCCCTTTCAGCCCCCCTGTCAATAACTATTTCGCCCTTGGGAGACTTGGTAAAGGCGATCCAGTGCTTTCGGCTGCACAGGGGCCGGCCGCCGGGCAGAAACAGGGTGCCTTCATCCTCTCCTTCAAATATCCGTTTCAGGATGCCCGGGTTCAACCCATTGGCGATAATGGCCGGGACCCCGCGGAGCGTGACCTTCCGGGCCGCCTTGATCTTGCTGGCCATGCCGCCCCTCCCTAAGAAGCCCGGAATGGTGCTGGCAAATCGCGAGATTTTACGGTCCACTTTTTCCACCACCCGGATCAGACTGGCATCCGCGTGGTCCCGGGGGTCCTTATCAAACAGTCCGTCGATGTTTGTGAGATTGACCAAAAGCTGGGCATCGGTCAGATTGGTCACCATGGCGCTCAGGTTGTCGTTGTCGCCGAATTTGATCTCGTCCACCACCACCGTATCGTTTTCGTTGATGATCGGAATGACCTTCCACGAGAGGAGGGTCAGGAGGGTGTTCCGGGCGTTCAGATACCGGCGTCGGTGGGTCAGGTCGTCACGGGTGAGCAGGATCTGGGCCACCTTGTACCCGCACTGGCCGAAGGCATGCTCATAGGCCAACATGAGACTGCTCTGACCGATCGCTGCCATGGCCTGCTGCTGCGATACGGATTGGGGCCGCTTTTTCATGCCGATCTTCTTGAGACCCGATGCGATGGCCCCCGAAGAGACCAGTATGACCTCCAACCCGCCTCTTCTGAGGGCGCACATGTCGGCGGTGATATTGTCGATCACGTCCATATTGAGACCGTTGTCAGAGGTGAGAACGCCGCTCCCTATTTTGACCACGACCCTCTTGACCCGTTTCAACAGGTCTTTTCTGGTTGCCTTTTCCACTTCTGTTGTCGACTCCGAACCTTGCGTCACCGTATTCAACCCGCGAACGCTGTCGTCCGTTCCCACCTTTGAAGGATCATCTTTTTCAGTTCATCAAGCCCCTCCCCGGTCAATGCCGACACGGCCAGGGATTCCATTCCCTTTTCCGCAAGGGCCTCCCGGAGCGCTTCAGGATCCCGGGATCCCGGTCCGTAGAGGTCCATCTTGTTGATAACGACAAAACAGGGTTTTTCAATGAGTGACGGGGCGAATGCCGCCATTTCTCGCCGGAGGGTCAGGAAGTCTTCCAGGATGTCCTGGGCAGGGGCAAAGGTGATATCCAGGAGATGAATCAGCATGTTTGTCCGTTCGATATGTTTCAGGAAGCGATCTCCCAGACCTCGGCCTGCGCTGGCCCCCTCAATCAGTCCGGGGATGTCTGCGATCACCAGTGCCCTGTTGTCATTAAAGTGGATAACGCCTAAATTAGGAACTATGGTGGTGAAGGGATAACTGTCCACCTTGGGACGTGCCATGGTAAGGCGGGAAAGGAGGGTTGATTTGCCGACATTGGGGAGCCCAATCAACCCGATGTCCGCCAAGAGCTTGAGCGTCAGTTTGAACCGTTTCTCCTGACCCGGGATCCCGGGCTGCGCCATACGCGGGGCCTGACGGGTCGATGTGGCAAAATGCTGGTTTCCTCTTCCTCCTTTTCCCCCGCAAAGGAGGGTGACTTCATCATTGTCATGAATCAGATCGACAAGGACCTGACCGCTGATATCATCCTGAATGACGGTTCCCACGGGCACTTCGATGATGCAAGGTCCGCTGTTCCTGCCGGACTGTTGTTTCCCTTTTCCTGGCGCACCGTTTCCCGCCTTGAAATGCCGGCGCCCTCTGAAATGACTCAGGGTGGGGAGCTGCCTATTGGCCCTTGCAATGACATCGCCCCCATCGCCCCCATCGCCCCCGTCCGGGCCGCCTTTGGGGATAAACCGCTCTCTCCTGAAGCTGATACACCCTCTTCCCCCATCGCCCGATTTGGCCGTAATGACCACTTCATCCAGGAAAACCATAGGGTTGCTCTACAGGGGGCCTGCGGTCAAAAATCTCATGCAGCGTAAACGCTGACCTTTTTTCGATCCCTGCCCATGCGCTCAAAGGCAACGGTTCCATCAATCTTAGCAAAGATCGTATAGTCCCTTCCCAGACCCACGTTGTTGCCCGGATGGATTTTGGTGCCCCTCTGGCGGACCAAGATATTTCCTGCCAGGACCTTCTGGCCGGCATACCGCTTCACCCCGAATCTCTGCCCGGCGCTGTCTCTCCCGTTCCGGGAGCTGCCGCCTGCCTTCTTATGTGCCATTGTTTAGTACCTCTTGCTCTAACGCCTCCGCATGGGCCCCTTTGATGTCTTCGATCCGGACCAGCGTAAACTGCTGTCGGTGGCCCTTTTTTCGGCGGTAGTTCTTTCTCCGCTTGTATTTGAAAATCATGACTTTTTTGCCCTTGCCATGGTGGGTGATCCGGCCGACCACCTTGCTGTTTTCGACAAAAGGCCGGCCCACCTCGATCGTTTCGCCGTCTGAGGTCAGAAGGACCTGCTCAAAGGCAATTGAATCCCCCACCTCGCCGTCCAATCGTTCGAACCTGACCTCGTCGCCCTTGGCAACCCGATACTGTTTTCCACCTGTCTTGATGACTGCATATGCACACATCGTACGCCCCGCTCCTTTTCGACAAAAAATGAATTTATTAATTTATAGAAACCTTTTAGCTAAGTCAAGAAGAAAAATCGCAATTTAGAATCCCGGCGGCTCCCATAACCAAGTGATGTCATGCAATCCATTCTTGATTACAGGATCTCCCCGGGCTCATATCGGGCTGCATCGGCATAGCGTTGAATCAGGGGTTCGGCCTTGGCGCGGACCTGATCAATTTGCTCCCCGGCGTTTCCCACAAAATGCCGGCTGTCCTTTAAAATGGCATTGAGCCGGTCCTCGGTGATGCCGGCGGCCTTGAAGATCTCGTCATCGGCCAGTCTTTGGGAGAGCCGGGGGGATACCCCTTTTTGCCGCATGGCCATGGCCTCGGCCACGGCATGTTTTTTGATGGCCTCATGGGCCTTCTCCCTCCCCACCCCCGCCTGGACCGCTGTCATGAGGATCTCGGTGCTGGCTAAGAAGGGGAGATACCGGTCCACCTCCTTCTGAATGACGACCGGGTAGGCCCCCATGTTGCAAAGGACCGTGAGGGCGGTCTCGCACAGCCCATCCGAGGTATACATGGCATCGGGCATGATAATCCGTCTCACCACCGAGCATGACACATCGCCTTCTTCCCACTGATCCCCGGCGAGCCGGGACGCGCCGTCCGCATACATCTTGATCAGGGTGGAAAACCCGCAGATCCGCTCGGAGCTTCGGGTATTCATCTTGTGAGGCATGGCGCTCGATCCGACCTGGCCATCCTTGAATCCTTCGGTCACCAGCTCATAGCCGGACATGAGCCGCATCCCCTTGGCAAAGTCCTCGCAGGCCGATCCCATGAAGGCCAGATGGGAAAGGAGGGCATAGTCTAAAGAGCGGGGATAGACCTGTCCGGTGCTGTCGAGCATCGTCTCAAAACCGAGACTCTCGGCCACCGTCTTTTCAAGCATCTGCACCTTTTCAGGCGTCCCGAGGAGCGTGAGCATGTCAAACTGGGTGCCCACCGGGCCTTTGATGCCCCGGAGAGGATAGGCGCGCAGAAACGCTTCAAAATTGAGGAGATGGATCAGGAGTTCTTCAGCCCACATGGAAAACCGTCTCCCCAGAAGGGTGGGCTGTGCGGGCTGATGGTGGGTCCGCCCCGTGAGGACAATATCCCGGTATTCCAAGGCCCGATCCAAAAGGTGTCTGAGGACCGAGACATAGCGGCCCAGGATGATCTGTGACGCCTTTTTAAACTGCATCTGTTCCACATTGTCGGTGAGGTCCCGGCTGGTCATGCCCTTGTGAATCTCTTCAGCCCTGCCCGAGACCTTGACAAAGGCCTCGATCTTGGCCTTGACATCGTGCTTGGTCTCCAGTTCCCGCTGTTTGATGAAGTCCAGGTCGATATCGTTCTTGGCGGCCTCATAGCCCTGGACCACCTCCGCAGGGATCGCAATCCCCAGGCTTCTCTGGGCCTTCATCACCGCGATCCAGAGCTCCCGCTCGGCTAAAATCCTCCCCTCTTCAGAAAAGATCCGATTGATGTCAGGGCCGGCATAGCGCTGGGACAACACATTGGTATTCGCCATTTCTCACCTCCGGGCGGTCATTCCCGCTTTTCAGCAGGATTTAGAAGACATTCGGGACTGCAACCCCGCTTAGCGGGCAACCTGAACCCTGTGAAGCCTTACGGGGATTAAATCATAGTTTAGTGTGCATAGATACTATATCTCGCTTCAGTTTTTCGCAACTTCCTTTTCAGTCTTGAATTGCACCTGTCATGGCCCGCTTCATCTGCCTCATTCCCCGTCTTGCGGTGCCTGTTGTTACCACGGGCACCATCCTTGCTTGCGTCCGTCCCCTCCTCTTTCACCATCTGAAGATTACCCATCATTCATTTCAGGCCCATGAGTCACAGCCACAATATCCTGGGTTAGATTTCCTTTGACAAATAATGATAAATTGGGTATAATTTTAATAAAAGTTAAAAACAGGTAACTCTTTAGGCTCTTGATAGAAGGCGCCGCAACATGACAGGGCCGGTGGGGGTCTCTTTCCCAAAGGACGCAAGACCTTGGCT
>CAYPDL010000123.1:0-1700 GCA_964409475.1 uncultured Desulfobacteraceae bacterium
GGCCACGGCCAAGGAGCAGGAGACGACCATGGCCAACCAGGTGGCATCCACCAACCGGATGGTGACCTCGGTTGAGCAGATTTCAGAGGTTGCCACACAACTCGTGGAGACAGTGGAGCAGGTGGCGTCCATGTCGCAGGAGACGGCCGGTTTTGCAAGCAAGGGTCAGACAGACCTGGCCCGGATGGAATCAGCCATGCACAATATGGAGACGGCCTCCAGGTCCATATCCGGAAGGCTGGAGACCATCAACGAGAAGGCGGAGAACATCACGAACGTGGTCACCACCATCACCAAGGTCGCGGACCAGACCAATCTCCTCTCCCTCAATGCGGCCATCGAGGCGGAGAAGGCGGGCGAGTATGGAAGGGGATTTAATGTGGTGGCCCGGGAGATACGGAGACTGGCGGACCAGACGGCCGTGGCCACGCTGGATATCGACCAGATGGTCCGGGAGATGCAGTCTGCCGTATCCGCGGGCGTCATGGAGATGGATAAATTTATCGCGGAGGTCAATCGCAGCGCCGAAGATGTGGGAAGGATCAGCGTTCAGTTGGCCAGGATTATCGAACAGGTCCAGACCCTGTCTCCGAATTTTGAAAACGTCAACGTGGCCATGGGCCAGCAGTCTGAAAACGCCCAGAAGATCAACCAATCCATGGCCCATCTGAGCGAAGAGATGCAGGAGACAATGGATTCCCTGAGCGAGACCTATGCGGCCATTGAACAGTTGAACGAGGCGGCAAGGGGCCTGCAGGACGAGGTGTCCAAGTTCAAGGTTGGTTGATAGGATTGTTGATTGATGATTGGCGATTGCAAAATTTCATCTTTTACGAATTACGGCTCTTGGAAATCGTCGCATTAAGGTATGGATGACAGGCAGAGGAAAACATGGCAATCCGGGTAAAATCAGCAATCATCAATCGACAATCGTCCATCCTAAGGGGGGTGTCCATGATTCGATGGGTTCTGATTATACTGTTTCTGTTGGGGGGAGCTGCGGTCAGTTCTGCTGAAACCATCACCCTCGGCGCTGAGAATGACTGGGTCCCTTATGCCAACCAGGACGGTACCGGGATGTCGAATGAGATCGTTCGGGCGGCCTACAAGGCAGTGGGGGTTGATGTCTCATTCCAGGTGGGGCCCTATAATCGTCTGTTGAAGAGCGTCCGGGACGGCGGCATATTGGGGGCCTTCAATGTGCCCAAGGAGAGTTCCAGTGACGGTCTGTATGTTTTTGGGAAGATCCCCCTTTTCACGGCACTGTCGGCCTACTATCACAACCGCGACCAACCGCTGGCAGCCACGCGAAAGGAAGATCTGATCAACGGAGAAAAGGTGGGCGTTGTATTCGATTACGGGTATGGGGATTTCTTTTCCAGCAATGACCGTATCACGAAGATAGAGGTGAGATCGGACCTTTTGAATCTGAGGAAACTGGCCAAAGGCCGGATCGATGCCACCATACTCTATGACAAGACCGCGAAAAAGCTTATTGAGGAAAATGGGCTGACCGATAAGATCGAAAAGGCCTTTGACAGCGAAAGGGCCGACATCTATGTCGCCTTTTCCAAGGCCTTACCAAAGGCTCAATACTATGCCGACAAACTGGATGAAGGTCTTGCCATCATCAAGGCCAACGGAACCTATCAAAAGATCCTGGAGGCGTACTGAGGGTTGTCGGGCTTATTGGGTTTGTT
>CAYPDL010000123.1:1800-11539 GCA_964409475.1 uncultured Desulfobacteraceae bacterium
TCAATCGTCAATCGTCAATCATCAATCATCAATCCTGAGGGTCTCGGGCCATGCTGGTACTCATCTTCTATCTGGGGGACACCATGTACACCATGAAATGTGACAGGGTCAGAGAGGTGGCCCCCATGGTAAAGCTCAAGCAAGTGCCCCATACCCCGGATTACTTTGCCGGGCTCTTCAATTACCGGGGGGTGGTTGTCCCGGTCATAGACCTGAGGCAATTGATCCAGGGGTGTCAGTGCCGAATGCGTCTCAGCACCCGGATCATCCTTGTGGATTATCTCAAAGAGGATAAGACCCGCGCCATCATCGGGCTCATGGCGGAACGGGTCACCGATGCAGTAAAAAAATCTCAGGATGCATTTGTATCCCCCGGGCTTAGCATGCAGGACGCCCCCTATCTGGGGGGCTTCATAATGGAAGGGAATGAAATGATTCAATATATTGATCTGGACCTTCTCCCGCAAACATTCCGATTTCTGCCCATGCTGGAAGGCGGCCATGATGTCCCCGGCAATGATTGAATCGTTTCTTGAGAAAATGATCGGCCTGTCTGCAGAGGCCATCGGTTCCGAGGTCATCGCCAAGGCGGCGCGTCTTCGAATGGCTGACCTCGGGCTGCCTGACGTCGCCGCCTATCACGGCTGTCTGAAGGCGTCTGAAAAGGAACAGGACGCCCTTATCGAAGCGGTGGTGGTGCCGGAGACGTGGTTTTTCCGGAACAAAAAGGCCTTCCGTTTCCTTGTGGATTACGTTACAGGGACATGGTTCAGAGAAAACCCGGGCCGCCGGCTGCGGACCCTGAGTATCCCGTGTTCTACCGGTGAAGAGGCCTACTCCATTGCCATGTCCCTGATGGATGCCGGCATTCAAAACGACCGGTTCCACATAGACGGGGTGGATATCAGTGAGACTGCCCTGGCCGGGGCGAGAACGGCCCTCTATGCCCGGGCGTCTTTCCGCGGCGACGACCTGTCCTTCAGAAGGCGCTATTTTGACCCCGAAGGCGACGCCTTCCGGCTCCACGACGATGCGTGTAAGGCGGTCCGGTTCTTCAGAGGGAATGTCCTGAACGACCGGATTCTGGTAGACCAGGGGCCCTATGACGTCATCTTCTGCCGCAATCTGTTGATTTACCTGAGCCCTCGGGCAAAACAGCGAACCCTTAAAGTCATGGACCGGCTGTTGAGCGATTCAGGGATCCTGTTTCTGGGGCATGCCGAAAGAGAGACTGCTGTGTTGTGGGGGCTGGTGGGCATCCCTGAGTTCGGCGTGTTCGCCTGTCGGAAAGAGCGCAGGAAGCAGGTGCGCCCCCTCAAACCGGCGGCTCAACCTGGGCCCTGCCGGAGACGGTTTGAAAAGGTAGGGAAATGCCTTGAGCCGCCCCGGCCGGTCCCCCCTGTCTATTCCGCAGGCAAAGCCCCTGAATCCGCCATTTTGGACCGGGCCCCGGACAACAAAGGACAGGATGCCGTCCAGAGGGACCTGTTCGACGAGGCCCAGCGCCTGGCCGACAGGGGGTCTCTCAGCTCGGCTCTCGATCTTTGTCGGGGTTTTCTGAATGACCATCCGATCCATGTAGGGGCCCATTTCCTGATGGGGCTGATATATGAAGCATTAGACAGGGGGGAAAAGGCCGAGGAATCCTTCAACAAGGCTATTTATCTCGACCCGAACCATTCAGAGGCCTTGAATCACCTCTCCTATATTGTTGAAAACCGTGGCGACACGTCACAGGCCGCCCATCTGCGAGAGAGGGCCCAGAGGGTATTTCGGAAGCAGGCCGAAATCTGAGGGGACGGATTATGGAGAAACAACAGGAAGAGAGATGCTGGAAACGGATAGGGGTATGGGCCAAAGACGGCCCCAGCTGTCCCGAGCTTAAACGGGTCATTCACTGCCGCAACTGCGAGGTGTTTACCCAGGCGGGCAGGAATCTCCTGGAACGGGACCTCCCGGATGATTACAAGGAGGAATGGGGCCAGGTCCTGTTGGAAAAAAAGAATGAAGAGCCAACCGGGACCTTCCCGGTGGTGACATTCCGGATTGAAACAGAATGGCTGGCGCTGCCGGCCCGGTTTTTTGCAGAAATTATCGATACGGTCCCTATCCACACAGTCCCCCATCGGAAAAGGCCGGTATTGAAAGGCGTGGTGAATGTTCACGGCGAGATCCAGTTATGCATATCCCTGGGCCGCCTGATCGAACTGGAGCCGGAATCCCCGGAGAGGGAAAAAACGGTGAGGCACCATGAACGGATGATGGTGGTCAGCAAGGATGGCGATGTGTGGGTCTTTCCAGTGAAGGAGATTCACGGGATTCACCATATCCATCCGGGCCTGTTCCAGAATGTCCCGGCGACGGTGGCCAAGTCCAAGTCCTCGTTTACCAAAAAGATCTTCAAGTGGGAAGACGGGCATGTGGCCCTGTTGGATGACGAACTACTGTTCTACAGCCTCAAGAGGAGCGTCCAGTGATGGATAAGAACGGTTACGCCCCCGACGATCAATCCATCATGGAGCTCTTCCGTGCGGAGGTGGAGCGTTATGCCGCCACCATCAGCGATGGGCTGTTGGCCCTTGAGAAGAACCCGGCCGCCGCAGACCGGATGGATGCCATGATACGGGCCGCCCATGCCATCAGGGGAGGGGCGCAGATCGTGGAGCTGGATGGGGCCATTGCCGTGTCCCGGGCCTTGGAGGCGTCTTTTATCGCCGCCCAGAAGGGTGCGCTCTCCCTGGGACGCGATGCCATCGACATCCTCTTGAAAGGCGTGGACATGCTCAACCAGATTGCCCGTTCGGCCGACGAACCCGAATGGCTGACCCGGCATGAGGAAGAGATCGGAGGTCTAATCGCGGCCATGAACGGGATCTCCTCAAGGGAAGTGGGTGCGGCAGAGACTGCAACCCCGCACACCGATATGGAGGCCGCACCGCCGGTTGGGGAGAAGGTTTCAACGCCGGGAAAGGAAGCCGGTCCCGCACAGACATCCGTCATCGCCGACCCGGCCATGCTGGATCTCTTTCGAACGGAGGTCCAGAACTACGTTGCGATACTAAACGACGGGCTCCTCGCATTAGAGGATGACCCTGATGCGATCGATTCACTCGACCCATTGATGCGGGCCGCCCACTCCATCAAGGGCGCGGCCCGCATCGTGGGCTTTGATGTGGCGGCAAGGGTTTCCCATGCCATGGAGGACTGTTTTGCGGCCGCCCGGAAAGGCGAGGCGGCCTTGGGCCCGGATCAGATCCGCATCCTGCTAAAGTGTGTTGACGTCCTCAACCAGATCACCGAGGCAGCGGACGCAACCGGTTCCGAATCGGTTGACCGCTCTCAGGATGACATTGAGGGGCTGATAGCGGCCATACGGGGGATCCTGTCCGCAGAGACGCCTCCTCCGCCAGACGCCCCTTCGATGAATGCGGCGGCGGTAAGGGATTCGACAATCGGGGAAGGACAGATCGAAATGGTGGATCCCACCATGCTGGATCTCTTCCAGACAGAGGTGGAAACCCATGTGGCTGTCCTGAACGACGGCCTCCTGGCGCTGGAAAGCAATCCGGGGGCCACGGATCAATTGGAGGCCCTGATGCGGGCGGCCCATTCCATAAAGGGAGGGGCCCGGGTCCTGGGTCTGGATGTGGCGGTCCGGGCGGCCCATGTCATGGAAGACTGCTTTGTGGCCGCACAGAAAGGGGAGGTCTCCTTAGGCCCCGATCAGATCGATATCCTGCTCCGGATTGTGGACATCCTGACCCAGCTTGCCCATTCTCTCAGTGGGGGAGAAACGGACTGGCTGAGCCACCACCGTGAGGAGATCGACCGTCTGGTGGGCGCCATATCAGGCATCATCAACGGGGAGCATGCCATTCCGGTCTCTCCCATTGAAACACCTTCCTCAAAGCAGGCCGCCCCTCCGCCCAGACACCCGCCTGAACCGGTCCCGGCCCATTCAGAAACGGATGTGGGCCTGCCGTCTCCCCGGGAAGGCGTCGAAACCCTGCCCCAGCTGCGTACAGCGGAGGACAAAGACCGTACGGTACGCGTCACGGCTGGAAAGATCGAGCGCCTCATGGGCCAGGCCGGAGAGGTCGTAGTGAATGCCCGCTGGCTCCCGGCCTTTTCAGATGCCCTCCTGGAACTCAAGAGGAATCATGGGGAACTGCTCACGATCCTGGATGGGTTGCAGGAGGTCCTCGTTCAAGAGGGGAGTGGCTCGGAGGCATCGGATCTCGTGCTGCAGGCCAGAACAAAGACCAAGGAATGCAGCCGCAAGGTAGGGGACCGGCTGAATCAGTTCGATCTATTCAACAGTACCTCCGCGGCACTTTCCGACCGGCTTTACCATGAGGTCATTTCGGTGAGGATGCGTCCCTTTTCAGACGGGGTCCAGGGGTTTCCGAGGATGGTGCGCGACGTTGCCCGCGAACTGGGCAAGAAGGTCAGGCTCGAGATCAAGGGAAAATCAACGGAAGTGGACCGGGACATTTTAGAGAAACTGGATGCACCCCTCAACCACCTCCTTCGCAACGCCCTGGATCATGGGATCGAACCCCCCGAGGATCGCGTTCGTGCCGGGAAGCCCGAGACCGGTTCATTGCGCCTGGAGGCCGCTCACCGTTCAGGCATGCTCATGATTACGTTAGCCGATGACGGCCACGGCATTGATCTGGACAGGTTGCAACGGAAGATAGTGGAAAAAGGCCTTGCCGGCGAGGATATGGTCGAAAAGATGAGCGATTCTGAACTCATGGATTTTCTCTTCCTTCCGGGATTTTCTACTGCACAGAATGTGACGGAAATATCGGGCCGGGGCGTGGGCCTCGATGTGGTCCGGAATATGGTGCACGAGGTGGGCGGCGTGGTCCGGGCCGTATCCAGACCCGGCGAGGGAATGACCTTTCATATGGAGCTTCCCCTCACCCTCTCCGTGGTGCGGACCTTTCTGGTGGAGATTGCCGGGGAGCCCTATGCCTTTCCCCTTGCCCGAATCGAGAGGTGTCTCGAACTCCCGAGGTCAGAGATCAGCACGGTCGAGGACCGCCAGTATTTCAGGTTTGACGACAACAACATCGCCCTGGTGGATATCCACAACGTTCTGGAACTGGATGCCCCCCCCCAGCAGCGGGATGACCTGTTCGTGGTGGTGGTGAGCGACAGATTGAACTTCTATGGCCTTTCCGTGGACCGTTTCCTGGGGGAATATGACCTTGTGGTACGGCCGCTGGACCCGCGACTGGGGAAGGTCCCTGACATCAGTTCGGTCGCCGTGATGCTGGATGGATCGCCGGTGCTCATCTTTGATGTGGAGGATCTGGTACGGTCTATCGACAACCTCCTGACAGGCCGCAGGCTTCGTAAGCTGAGCCGTGAGGCAGGAAAGGAGACGACCAAACAGAAAAAGCGGATTCTGGTGGTCGATGATTCGTTCACGGTCCGGGAGATGGAACGTAAACTGCTTGAAAACAGAGGGTACGACGTCGAAACCGCGGTGGACGGGGTGGACGGCTGGAACGCCGTGCGTGCCGGTCATTATGATATGATCGTATCGGATGTGGATATGCCGAGAATGAACGGCATTGAATTTATCAAACAGATCAAACAGCACCCCGAACTCAAATCCCTCCCCGTGATCATTGTCTCCTACAAGGACACGGAAGAGGACCGAATACTGGGTCTGGAGGCAGGCGCCAACTACTACCTCACCAAGAGCAGTTTTGAGGATGATTCCCTCATGCATGCGGCGGTGGACCTTATCGGGGAGGCGTGATGGTGCGGATTGCCATTGTCAATGATCTGGCCCTGGTGGTGGAATTCCTGCGACAGATCGTTGCCAAGGTCCCCGGCTATGAGGTGGCCTGGGTGGCGCGGGACGGCGCCGAGGCAGTCAAAAAGTGTGCGGCAGATACGCCTGACCTGATCCTAATGGACCTGATCATGCCGGTCATGGACGGGGTGGAGGCCACCCGCCGGATCATGGTGGAATCTCCCTGTCCGATCCTGATCGTGACCGCCACCATGGATGGAAATACCTCCAAGGTCTTTGAGGCAATGGGCCACGGGGCCCTGGATGCCATCAACACCCCTGTCATGGGAAACGGATCGGCCGCACAGGAGAGCAGGGAGGCATTGCTCAAGCGGATTGAAACCATCAGAAGGCTGAGTACCCCCTCCACCCTGTCCCCTAAGGGTCGCACACGGCCAGGCCTGACAAGGGATCTCCCCCCCCTTGTGGTGATCGGTTCTTCCACGGGCGGCCCCAAGGCGCTGGCGAGCGTCCTTTCCGGACTGCCCGGAGACCTCCAGGCCGGAATTATCGTTGTTCAGCACGTTGGCGGCGAGTTTTCAGAGGGACTGGCAGGTTGGCTGAATGCCCAGACCCAGTTGACCGTGTCCCTGGCCGAAAGGGGCCGCCGGCCTGCTATATCGACTGTTTTGCTGGCAGGGAG
Source organism: uncultured Desulfobacteraceae bacterium (assembly GCA_964409475.1). Taxonomy (GTDB): domain Bacteria; phylum Desulfobacterota; class DSM-4660; order Desulfatiglandales; family Desulfatiglandaceae; genus AUK324. Next base: position 8,256 of record CAYPDL010000123.1, read on the forward strand.
CAACGACCACCTGGTTCTTGCCCCGGACCTCACCCTGACCTATACCAGGGAACCGAGCAACATCCCTTTTCGTCCCTCAGTGGACGTATTTTTCAAGAGCGTTGCCGAGCACTGGCCGTTGAAGGGGATTGCTGTCCTGCTGACCGGCATGGGGCGGGACGGTGCCGAAGGGCTGGCCGCCCTCCGCCAAGACGGATGGTACACCATCGCTCAGGACGAGGCCACCAGCGTGGTTTACGGGATGCCCAAGGCGGCCAGGGACCTGGGTGCGGCCGTGGACATCCTCCCCATTGACCGTGTGGCCCCGGCCATTCTGCGGTTTCTCGATAAGGGGAGGCCGCCAATCAGAGTCATGAGCTGGGAATGGTGAGCTGGGGACTGGATGCTGGCTCATGGCTGATAAGCTCATAAGCGCATAAGCGCATAAGGACTTAGGCGCAGCAGCTCACCAGCTTAAGCGCTTAACAGCTCAACCGCCTTGCGCCTGACCACACACGAGGGAACATGAACGACGACCGAACCGAGCAGACCGTCTCCCTGACCCAGCACCGTATTACCGTCCTTTTGGTGGACGACCAGGCCATGATCGGCGAGGCCCTCCGCCGCATGCTGGCCCCGGAGCAGGATATCGATTTCCACTTTTGTCAGGACCCGACAAAGGCCATCAAGGCGGCCAACCGGATCCACCCGACCGTTATCCTTCAAGACCTGGTCATGCCCGAGATAGACGGCCTGACCCTGGTCCGTTACTACCGGGCCAATCCATCCACCCGGAATGTGCCGTTGATCGTTCTGTCGAGCAAAGAAGAGGCCCTGACCAAGGCGGAGGCCTTTGCCCTGGGGGCCAATGACTATCTGGTCAAACTGCCGGACCGGCTGGAGATCATAGCCCGGATCCGGTATCATTCAAAGGGCTATATCAACCTGCTCCAGAGAAATGAGGCCCAGGCCCAGTTGGAAAGGGCCAACCGGCTCATCCGCAAGACCTTCGGTCAGTACCTCTCCGACGATATCGTGGATGCCATCCTGGAGACCCCGGACGGCGCCGCCCTTGGAGGGGAAAAGCGGTTTGTGACCATCATGATGACCGACCTTCGGGGTTTTACCGCGATCGGCGAGCGGCTCCCGGCCGAGGATGTGGTGGCGATCATCAACATCTATCTCGAGACTATGACGGAGATTATCCTCAAGTACCAGGGGACTATCGATGAATTTATCGGCGACGCCATCTTCGTCATCTTCGGGGCCCCTGTTCTTCGGGAAAATGACGCCAAGAGGGCCGTGGCATGCGCCATCGAGATGCAGTTGGCCATGGCGGATGTCAACCTCCGGTGCAGAGAGCACGGGTATCCGGAGGTGCAGCAGGGCATCGGGATCAACTCCGGCCAGATCGTGGTGGGCAATATCGGATCCAAAAAGCGGATGAAATACGGCGTGGTGGGCCGGAATGTCAACCTCACCTCGCGCATCGAATCCTATACGGTCGGCGGTCAGATTTTCATCTCAGAAAATACCCTGGATGAATGCGGTCGCCATCTCCTGAGGATCGAAGACGAGATGGAGGTCATGCCCAAGGGGGTCAAAAAGCCGATCACTATTTACGAGGTAGGCGGGATCAGGGGCGACTTCAATCTGTTCCTTCCGGAAAAGGTGGAGGTGGAACTGCCGGATCTGCAGAGGCCTTTCCCTGTTCAGCTTATCATACTGGAAGGCAAGCACGCCGGCGACGAGGCCCATCACGGGATGGTCATCAGGATGTTGGACACCACGGCCGAGATTGAGGCTGATGTGCCGGCCGAGAAGTTGATGAACCTCAAGATCTCTGTTGCCGACATGGAAGGAAATGAGATTGCGACCGATCTGTACGCCAAGGTCACGCGGAAGGTTTCGGACCATCCCATCATCTTCAGGGTCAGATTTACCTCTATTCCACCCGAGGCCGAAGCATTTCTGAAGACTGTCGCGGCACAGGAGCGGACACCATGAATTTCTCGGACCAAGGATTATCCGACCAAACCACACAGCTTACGGAACACGGCATCGCGGTGCTTCTCATCGACGACCAGGCCATTATCGCCGAGGCGGTTCGCCGGATGCTGCACGAAGAACCGGACATCCGGTTTCATTACTGCCAGGATCCGGCCCGGGCCATCCAGACGGCCTCAGACATCCATCCGACCGTGATCCTGCTGGATCTCATCATGCCGGAGATCGATGGCCTCACCCTGGCCAGGTTTTTCCGCGCCAACAAAAAAACCCGGGAAATCCCCCTGATCGTCCTTTCCTCTAAAGAAGAGGCCGTCACAAAGGCCGATGCCTTTGCCGCAGGCGCCAATGATTACCTGGTCAAACTCCCGGACAAAATCGAACTGATTGCCCGGATCCGCTATCATTCAAACGCATACATCATGCGGCTTCAGCGCAATGAGGCCTACGAGGCCCTTGTAATAAGTCAGAAGGCCCTCACCAACGAGCTGAATCAGGCAGCGGAATATGTCCGATCTCTCCTCCCGCAGCAGCTTACAGGGGATATCCGCACAGACTGGGAGTTCGTCCCGTCCACCTCGCTCGGGGGCGATTCCTTCGGGTATCACTGGATTGATGACGACCATTTTGCCATCTACCTTCTGGACGTGTGCGGGCATGGCGTGGGGGCATCCCTCCTGTCCATATCGGCACTCAATACATTGCGATCGGAATCTCTCAATTACGTGGATTTCCGGGACCCCTCCCAGGTACTGGAGGGCCTCAACGAGGTCTACCAGATGGAGGCGCACCATGATATGTTTTTCACCATCTGGTACGGCGTATTCAACAGGGATCGCCGCGATCTGACCTTTGCGAGCGGCGGGCATCCCCCTGCCATCGCTCGAACAGGGGCGTCTGCGCAAACAGCCGAGGCCGTGGCCCTGGAACTGGGTGGATTGATTATCGGCGGACTGCCCGGGCAGAAATACCAGAAATCGACCCTCGTACTGGAGCCCTATGCCAAGGTTTACATCTACAGCGACGGGATTTACGAGGTTCCCAGACCTGAGGGCGGCATGTTCCAACTGAATGATTTCGTCGAACTGATGGGGAATCTATCCAAGGAGGGGGACGCCTCGCCGAGGAATATCATTGACGCTATGAGACGCATTCAGAACAAAGAGATGTTTGATGACGATGTGTGTCTGCTGGAAGTTGAGTTCCTCTGATTTGATTTTCTGTAAGGGTTCACAGGTTCACAGGTTCACAGGTTCCGGGTTCAAGGTTCAGGGTTAGGGGCAAGAGCCGTATTGAAG